>CAZCVM010000374.1:0-3340 GCA_964501965.1 uncultured Leptospiraceae bacterium
GCCGGTTCCCACAAAATAGGGCAATAAAAAACGGTTGCCATTGGTATGAATCACACCATCTCCGGGACGCAAGTCTATACCGCCCAAATCCTGAACAAATTTGCCGAGATTGAGTTGCATACTGGCATCTTTACTTTTGGGACCTGCCGCTGTATGACAAAACGACTGGATAAAAGGTGCTGCATATTTGGCGCAGGCCAATTCTTGGGTTTCTTGTTGGGTCATGCGGCCTGTGGTATCTTGCGAAAAAACCATATTTGCTTTGGGTTCCACATAATCGCCTGGTAAAGCTCCTTCTTTGCCGGCAGCCTTGCCGACCATTTTTTGGGCCATGCTGTATTTCTGGTTCGGTCTTTGCGGCAGGGATAGGTCAATATTCAATGGCGCATCATTGATTTCTATTCCCTGACGGCCGCAGGCTTCACGGGCACGAATGGTCAATTTGCGGCCAATGATAAGATTGTTTCTGCCGCCGGCACGATATTCATCCAATATGGAAGGCGGGTCTACTTTCATTTCTGTGAGAATAGTGCCGTCCTGGCCGGTTACTTTGCCGCTGGCCATATCTACTGTGATGATCATGCCTTCTTTTATTTTGCCGGTGGAACAGCGTATTGGGATAGCACCGCAACCGCGCACAGTATTGAAAAAGATCGGCGCGATTTTAGAAGCCAGGACAATGCCGCCTTTATTTTTGTTGGGAACAAACGGGATGGGTTCACCGATCATCCATACGAGAGAATTGGAAGCGGATTTGCGGCTGCTTCCAGTGCCAACGACATCACCGACAAATATCAATGGCATATTTTTTTGTTTGAGTTTTTCTACGCGTTCGATAAAATCTTTATCATGCGGGCTCGTTGACAAAATTTTGGTTGCGTGCAAGGGAATATCGTCCCGTGTGCTTGCTTCCTGGGCTGGTGAAAAGAAATCGGTATTGATTTCACCGGTGGTCCGAACCGCAATGCCGGTCACTGTTTGATCTACTGGTTTTTGCGAGGTGAACCAGGAAGCTTCGGCCCATTTTTTCAATAGGCTTGCCGCATTGGAATTGCCTTTTTGCGCCAACTGTGCCACCCTGCCAAGTTCTTCTTCATTGATCAAGAAAAGACCTGCCAAAACTTGTTCCGCCTTTTGGGCAATTTCTCCGTTTTTTTGCAGCGCGTCGATCAGGTAGGCAACTGCGTACCCGCCGATCATTTGTCCCAGGATTTCCAATGATTGGACCGCGGAAATAACCGGAGATTGTTTTTCCCCGCTCGCGATGGAACCTAGAAAATCCGCTTTTACTTTGGAAGCCGGATACACTCCGGGCGGAACCCGATGCATTAGCATTTCTTTCAATACTTGTAATGTATCATTGCCCAGGTCTTTGAAAATCCCACTTTCCAGGCTGTTTTCACACAATGCATTTGTAATGATTTCGACTTGATCTTCTGTCAAGGGTAATGGCGGAATGTTTTGTTTTTGTCTTTCCGCTGCATGTTTTAAGTAATCTTGTGCAAATTTTTGCAATTGTTCGCTCATTCAATCCTCCCGAACTGCTATATTGTCTCTATATGGCTTAATATTTACTAATAAAACCTAAAAATAAATAATGGGTTGACTCGACAACAAAAAAAAACTATTTTGTAAAGACCCGGCGAATGAATCAAAGCCAACAATACACATATTATTATCAAGGAGTCTGGCATGGCGCAAACTTTTTCGGAAGCAGCAAAAGAATTATTGCTTGAGCAAAACGGCACGCAATATTATATATTCAATATCAACAAATTGGAAAGCATGGGTTTTCCTGATGTTAGCAAATTGCCTTTTAGTATCAAAATACTACTTGAGTCGCTCCTGCGCAATTGCAATGGCAAAGAAATCAGTGCCCAGGATGTTTCCAATCTGGCAGGGTGGCATTCTCAACAGGAAGAGATCGAAATACCATTTAAGCCGGCGAGAGTGATTTTGCAGGATTTTACCGGAGTGCCAGCTTTGGTGGATTTGGCTTCCATGCGCGATGCAATGAAAAAAATGGGCGGCGATCCGGCCAAAATCAATCCCAATATCCCAGTGGCTTTGGTGATTGATCATTCTGTTCAGATTGATTTTTTTGCTTCCGCGGACGCTTTGGCAAAAAACGCAGCAATGGAGTTTGAGCGCAATCAGGAACGCTATGAATTTTTGAAATGGGGCCAAAATACTTTTGACAATTTTTCTGTGATTCCTCCGGCAAGCGGCATTGTGCATCAAGTAAATTTAGAATATATCGCAAATGGCATTGTGCAAAACAAAGCGGACAATGGCTTTGTTTTGTATCCAGATTCCCTGGTAGGTACGGATAGCCACACAACCATGATCAATGGTTTGGGCATTTTGGGCTGGGGTGTGGGCGGCATTGAAGCGGAAGCTGTCATGCTGGATCAACCTATTTATATGCTCGCTCCCAAAGTGGTCGGATTCAAGATAACAGGAAGTCTGCCTTCTGGAGCAACCGCTACAGATACAGCATTAACCGTGACCCAGATTTTGCGGCAGCACGATGTGGTTGGCAAATTCGTGGAATTTTACGGCCCTGGTTTGAGCAATATGTCTTTGGCTGATCGGGCTACGATTGCCAACATGGCACCGGAATACGGAGCTACCATGGGTTTTTTCCCCATGGACGCGGAAGCTATGCGTTACTTAAAAGATACTGGTCGCCCGTCAGACTTAATAGAACGCATAGAATCCTATTCCCGTAGGCAAGGTCTGTTTCGTGAAGACAGTACACCGGATCCGATTTTCAATGAATACATAGAATTGGATTTGTCACAAGTAAAGCCCAGTATTTCCGGTCCCAAAAGGCCGCAGGATAGGATTGACCTGGAAAAACTCGACAAAGTGTTTCAGGATTCTTTGCAAGCTCCTGTGGACCAGCGCGGATTTCAGATTGAACCAGCCCAGGTCAGCAAAGTTGTTCCATATTCCAAAGACGGTCAAAAATCGGAAATGAGGCATGGCTCTGTTGTGATTGCCAGTATCACAAGCTGTACGAATACGAGCAATCCATCGGTTCTTTTGGCAGCCGGATTGTTGGCCAAAAAAGCTGTGGAAAAGGGGCTCAATGTGCCGCCTTATGTCAAAACCAGTTTAGCGCCAGGGTCATTGGTTGTGGAGCATTATTTGAAAGAAGCGGGTTTGTTGCCATATCTGGAGCAGCTTGGATTTCATATCGTAGGCTATGGCTGCACAACTTGTATCGGCAATAGCGGTCCACTACCAGAAGAAACAGTGCAAGCCATTCAGGACAATGATCTTGTGGCTGCCGCTGTATTATCAGGGAACCGCAATTTTGAAGGACGGATCCATG
>CAZCVM010000375.1:0-2611 GCA_964501965.1 uncultured Leptospiraceae bacterium
TGGGCGTCCAGCACCATGGCCAAAAGATTTTTTTGAACAATCTTTAGAGTCTTAATCCTTGGTGGAGAGCTGATCCGCGTTGGCCTCAATAAATTCTTTGATTTCATCCGTGAATGCCAGGACTTTTTCCCATTGCTGTTTGTATAAAGTCACTGGAAAACGGCCTAGACCATACAAAGAAACAGCCCCTTTTTGACTCACCTTGAGCGACAATCCGCCTTCTTGGCGCATTTTTTTTTCGCGCCGCAATTGTTCCAATTCATCCCGTTCTTCTGGGGTCAATTCGTCTGCCATAAGATTCTCCTTTAAGTTTCGATTTTTTGGTTATTTGATGACGTTTTCAGGCAATATGCCCAATCTATACGAGGATAAGTACAATGTATCATGGGTTTTTCTGTCAATCCTTTATGCGTTACATAGTTATTTAAAGTTTTGATTTTGCAACAAATAAGTTCGGTCTGCCAATTCCAAAACCTGTTCTCTATGCGAAACAATCACTCCGGTTTTGGAGGCCAAAACGATTTTTAAGTATTCGATCACTTGTTTTTCCGTGCGAGTATCCAAAGATTCTGTGGGTTCGTCCAATAAAAATAATGGGCCATCTTTCAAAATAGCTTGCGCCAGTGCCAGTCGACGCCACTCTCCGCCGGAAAAATTGGTTCCTGCTTCCGAAACCAAACTGTCCAGTCCTTCCGGTAGATTTGACAGCATTTTTTGCAGGCCTAGATGATACAATATTTCATTTATTTGGGCACGAAGTTGTTTTTCTGGCAGATTGGGTGCTGCGATTTGCATATTTTCGAATAAAGTGCGGTGAAAAATATGATGAAATTGGCTTACCGCAGAAAAATAGGTATACAATTGTGCTTGCGAAAAATTTTCTATATCTTTGCCGTACAGAAATATTTTTCCCTGATTAGGTTTCCAGAAACGCAATAACAAATGCAAAATGGTGCTTTTGCCTAGGCCAGAAGGACCCAAAATAACGATTTTTTGGCCCTGGGCTACTGTAAATTGAAAGTCCCGCAATATGGTTTGTTGCTGATTGGGATAAGAGAATTCGATGTTTTTCATTTCGATTGCCAGGTTTTTATTTTCTGTGTCTATGGACATTTCATTTATCGCAGGTTTGCTTTTTGCATGATTAGACTGAGAATCAATATAGTTATTTAAATTTGAGGGAAATGTGACTTCCGGATTTTGACGCAGCAAATGAAAAATATTTTTACTGGCTCGCGACACCTTTCCCATATACAAACCTGTCTGGACCAGCGGCTGCACAGCCTCAAAACTGGCTAACACAGTCAAAAGTAAAACCGGCAGCAATATCGGATTGAACCGGCCGCTGGCTGTGTCTGGAATAAGTATTAGCAATACGACCAAAACAAATAAATGGCCAGCCAATCCCAATAAGGCGGTAGCCGAGATTTCAAATAAATGCAACCTTTTCAAAGCCCGGTAGTATCTGGCTTCACTCTGGAAAATCCTGGTTAGAAAAAAAGTTTCACTATTTAAGGCGACAATATCACGGAGACCTGATAAATATTCCAGCAAAACATGGCGCAGTTTTGCTTCTTGCCGGACAAAGCTTTGTCCGGCTTTTCGCGCGAAAGTATAGATAGTCCAAAGGCCAATGCCCGTCAAAATCCACAAAAAAGCAATGTATATAAAAGATAGCAAACTATGGAAGAAGTATATAAAAAGACCAGTAAATAATGGTACAGCAAAAATGGTCAGCGCGGGCACAACTACCTGAATAAATAGGTTTTGCAAAGTGGACACATCATTGATCACCCGCGCCATATAATCGCCGCTTTGCCCATGGTATAGTTTTGCCGGAGCTAAAGGCTCAATGCGCACAAATAACCAAGAGCGCAAGTCAGCGACAATGCGCAGGGAAACATTGTGCCCCAAAACCCGTTCTCCATAGCGCAAGATACCTCGGCCAATGCCGAAAAATCGGACTCCCGTAATGGGAATCATCAAGGTGTACAAAGGAGGATGAAAGGCACATGAGGCAATAAGAAAAGCCGAAGTTGCCATTAAACCAAGATTGAAAATTATGGTGAATATGGATAATAGACTGGCCAGGGCAATTTCTTTGCCAAACGGAAGCATCAATGTTAAAGCTTGTTTCATGGATATGCCCAGGCCGCGATGGTTTTCAGGTCTCCGCTATCGTCTATTCTATTTATTCTATTATATTTATTTTTAAGTTAATTTTCGACGCCAGATCAGCAATGTTTATTAAGACGTCCCTTTGTCTACAAAAAAAAGTGTCCCATTCTCAAAAAATATTCCAGTCCCTGTGTGTCAATGTCGGAATGAATTTTTTGTTTCATGCTATTGCTTACGGGCAATCTGAATATTGCATTGTGGTGGGGCCTTTTATTCGTTTAGATTTTCAAAGCGTTATAGTGCTGCTGCAAATTTTTTGGAGAAGATTTTTATCATGGCTAATAGCAAGGATACCGATATTATTTTTTTTGCTAAACGATAATACGGTATTCCAAATCTGGGCCTGTGTGATAGAGTCAAGCATTGATGTCATTTCATCCGCAATGATATACTTTGTATTGTTGTTGAGAACCCTGGCCACAGCTATCCTTTG
>CAZCVM010000375.1:2621-3336 GCA_964501965.1 uncultured Leptospiraceae bacterium
AACGGCCCAGCCATTGCGGATTGATGGACAAATCATACAAAAGTTGATCAGAAGGGAAAAAATCCTGTACCTCGGAAAGAATTTTTTTGACTTTCCAGCGTGGGTTTACAGCATGTTCCGGGTGCTGAAAAAGCATCTGCACTGGACTATAGCCTTTATCAGAAACAATTTGATCTTCCATTAAAATGTTTCCTGTAGAGCATGGCAAAAAACCTGCGATGAGCTTACCCAGAGTTGTTTTACCTTTGCCGCTATCGCCCATGAGGCCAATGATTTCGCCTGGACGGATAGTGAGACAAAAATCTTTAATGATCCAGGGCATTTGTTTTTTGTACTGAAACGATATATTTTTACATTGTAGCATGATGACACCGTACCCAACCTTTATTGATTTCCGTTATTGCGGGATTTTGGGCCGCACATAGTTCTGTCTTTGCAAAACAGCGATCGTGAAAAATGCATCCAGCCTTGACCATTTCGCCAAAGGGATAATATCCGGGAACAAATGAAAAATCATTTTCCGGCATACTGCGAAATATTTCTTTTGTATAGGGATGACGAAGATTTTTTTCAGAGGAAAAGTCTTCAGGACAGGCTACCTCAACTGTGGTTCCGCCATAAAAAACAGCAATGCGATCTGCGTAAGGCAATATTCTTTTGAGATCATGAGTAATGACCATAACCGCTTTGTCTTCGTCTGCCAATTGTCTCAAAC
>CAZCVM010000376.1:0-2074 GCA_964501965.1 uncultured Leptospiraceae bacterium
GTATGCGTGAAGCCTTTTTGGATGGGGAAGTATGAGGTGACGCAGGGGCAGTGGATGGAAACCATGTTTGATGCATCGGCTTCCGACTTCCGCAATCCGAGTCGTTTCCAGAATGGCAAGCACGGAACGCCGTCGGATACGAGCCGCCATCCGGTGGAATGGGTTTCCTGGTATGACGTGCAGGAGTTTATCAAGAAGTTCAATGCGAAGCATAAAACGAATGTGCGTTTGCCGAGTGAATCGCAATGGGAGTATGCGGCAAGGGCAGGGACAACGACGAAATACTACTGGGGTGATGATACATCGGTGATAAAAGAATACGCTAATTTTTGCGATAGTAATTGTGATTATGGTTGGAAGGATAAAAAACAGAATGATGGATATAAATATACATCACCGGTTGGCAGTTTCAAGGCGAATCAGTATGGTTTGTATGATATGTCGGGTAATGTGTGGGAATGGGTAGAGGATTGCTGGAATGATAATTACAATGGAGCTCCGACCGATGGTTCTGTATGGTCAAAAGGTTATTGCTCCGATCGGGTGGGTCGAGGCGGTGGCTGGGACTACGGCGTCGGCGACCTCCGCTCTGCCCTTCGCAACGGCCGCTCGCGCGGCAGCAGCAGGTACTACATACTCAAGCTCTATTTTTTCAATTGTTTTCATACCGAAACCGGCAAAGACCTGCAGCTCTGAAAGTGATTCTGCATAGAAGGCGACGCGCAGAACCCTATCACTAAATGTAAAAAAAATTGACGCTTGCCCTGAAAAATGTTATTTTATTAAAGATGAAAGAGCGGATTGCCAGGTGTACGATAAAAAACTGAAAGGAGTTTTTACATGGGACTCAATGTTCACTTATATATACAATATAGTGGTATTTGCGAAGAAAAATGGCGGGAAGTTTATGATGAGAGTCTAAAGTTACTTTACGCCTTCCCTACCCCATTGTTACGCCTGGATTTAGAAAAGAATGAAGAAAAAAAAAGATATGTGTTAACGAAGAAAATTGTGAAAAACGAGGGCCAAGAGATTGAATGCTGGCAAATTACTGGTGATCAAATCAGTCGTAAAAGGGCTGAAACTTTTGAACTTTTTCGCAATGAAATAGAAAGAAGAAAATCAAACAAGAATGGCTTGCAAGGCTATAAACCGGGTAAGCATATTCTCTGGGCAAACAAAGAAAACTTAGAATATTCCGATGGAAACGGAGTGAATCTCTTTGGCAGTAAAACCCAGGGATACCCGTATCATATGGCAGTGCTCGCAGTCGCTTTATTAATTGAAAATAGATTTCCAGACAATGCATACTTAAACGGCGATGTTGATGATTGGCAAATCAAGCAGATCATCCCCTGGATGGAAAATATCTTACAAACACCAATGCAAGCACCAATTTGTGTAAGCGGCGAGCGTTTGTGGAAATGTTTATCAAAAATATTTCCACACGAAAAAGATGTGATGGTTCGTTTCGAGGCGATCTTTAGCGGTAATAATGAGAATCGAATTAGTATACCCCTGTCCCTTGCTAACAAACAATTTATAAATAGCTATCTCATTGAAAAATTAGAAGAATATGAAAGTTTGTCCCAACGGGGTGCAATTCTTCAGATTTTAAATTACTTTAACACCGTTGGTGATTTACGAAAAACGATCGACTGGGTATGTCTACCCATAGGGCAACGAAAGTTTAAACTAAAAGATATTCTACAACTATTCTGTGATTTATTTATTAACATTCCCTTCGAGATGAGAGAATTTGCCACTTTCTTACAATTTCCTGAAACAGGGCTCAAAACCATTGAAGACCGTATTTTTGATACTTTTAAATTGATGTTAGGTGCACCAGAACAAATTAATGTATATTTAACAAAGGAGCAACTCTTAGATATATTTTCGTCGTACAACCCAAACGAAACCGAGAAATTCCGTTCAATTATTGAAGACACCTATAAAGAACAAAGATTTAGCTATTAAAAGAATAAAGAGGTTAAAATGAAATCTAAAACATATACTAATATCGATGATCTAGGCTATGATTTAGGGCTTTCAAAAGAGCAGCTTGAGATAGCCA
>CAZCVM010000376.1:2084-3332 GCA_964501965.1 uncultured Leptospiraceae bacterium
AATTATTGAAGACACCTATAAAGAACAAATAAAAACTTTGAATGCGGTCAAGAAAGAAGCCAATAAATCGATAAAGAAAGAGGGTACTGAAAACAAAAAAGCAATGAATAATGAACCTGAGCCAGGTAACAACTTACCTTTAGACTTAAGTCCTGAATTTGATTTTGCCTCTCAGAATCCACTGGAACTGTGCAATATAACAGGAAAAAAAATAGCAGATTTTGCCGAACGACATCGGGAAAGTATGGCTGACATTTTGAACAGTGCCGATGCAGAATACTTGCGATCTCATATCGACCGTATTGCTTTTCAGCAAGGGATTGTATTAATGGAAGACGCCTGGAAAACAATTGATGACGAAAAAGACCTCACCATTCTAAAGGTACTGGCATTATTAGTCTACGTTGATAACAGAGAAATTCATTTTTGGAATTGGCGCATTTACATTCTTGAGAATCAAAGCTTATGGAAAAAATTAGCATCAAAACTGCGGCAAATGTAACTCCCCGCATATCTGCTCATGCCTTCTCCGTTGAGTAAATAATCAGATGAAATAATCATTTATTAGTAGTGCGACAAGCAATTTCTGCCGGCCTGGTTCCCGCCTGGTATTCAGGGGCCGGGGGTCTCGGCGGTTATCTAGCGAAGCCGAGATGCCGCTCGACCACCAACCCGCCCCTGAAATTAATAGGCAGGGCAGCAGAACCCAGGCCACCCCGCCTGAACAAGGCGGGGTTTTGATGAGGGGCGTATAACCGTAGAGCCATAGCACGCTATGGCTCTACGCACTGTTGAATTTTTGTCATTAGTGTTAAATGTACTATGACAATAATATCCAATAATTCATGTTTTTTCTGACGATCAATTCGGAAATCTTGATTTTCTGAAAAAATATCCAATAATGTAAAATCGTAATCCTCAACATAGTCATTATCATCAAACATAAGTAACCCCCAACAATAAAAAGTTGAGGACAATATCAGATTATAAACCAAAATTAATACAAAAAAATTAAAAACAAAAAATTAAGTGCGGTCGCCCTGATAGTCTTTGACTTTTGGTAAACCATTCCCAAAACTTGTCTTAAAATCAGCCTGGCTTTACCATTAGAATCGAAAAATAATATGAAAACCGAAAAATTGCTGCATTATATATTCCAGATGACACAGCAAAAATCCGCTATTGAACTAAAATTTTTTTTTAGAAATCTATTATCTGAAGAATTTCCTTTGATACATATCAAGCTTT
>CAZCVM010000377.1:0-3324 GCA_964501965.1 uncultured Leptospiraceae bacterium
TTAAAAAAATAAATCATTCAACAAATTCTTTATAAGGCAATCTCAATGAGTCAGATCAATCCTCCGCCAAATGAAAAATATTGCCATTGCAAACATGTTTTTGCGATAATTTTATTTTGCATTTTTTTTGTGTCTATGTCAACAATTGCGCGAGCCGGCGCGAAAAGAAATGGGCAGATTAGTAAACAAACAATTCCAGTCCATCAAGGATGGCAATACAAATACATGCCTCGTTTTCAGAACAAACGACAAGTCCATGCCTGGATCAAATCTCAGGATGATTTGTTGGACGCGGATGTATGGCAGAGCTTTGAGCTGGTCCAAAAAAAAGAAGGTTTCTATGAATTGCCCAAATTTAGTGTTCAGAAACAAAAAGAGCTTTGGCTGCGCGTGCCCCTGCCAATTTTTGATATAAATAAATATTGGCCGGCATTGATGTTGCGGGGTGGAATCAAAGATGAATTTTTTGTGTATAGTAATGTACAAAATAATGTTCGCCTGCTTTATTACCAACCCCCGCAAATTTTTTTTATTTGGAATCATATAATAAAATTGGATCATACTTTACCCGGTCAATATATTTATTTTCGGTTTATGTATGAGCATGGGGCCAGACCTTTTTTTGGTGACATGGTATTGGGATCGGAAGGACATCTTGTTGCTTCTATATGGAAAGACAGTTTGGACAATGCGATCACTTCTTTGCTGACGTTTATTCTGGGTCTTATCTCCCTATTTGTTTTTTTGGCACGCAAGACAAAAAGAATCCTGCCATTTTTGTCATTTGGTTTTTTTGCGCTTTCCCTGAGCGTTTATCTTTTTAGTAAATCCAATATACGATTGTTTTTTCTGGCAGATCCCTTTTTGTGGGTTCAAATAGAGCTTTTATCTTTGTACTTGTTGCCTTTGAGCGTGACACTGTTTTTTTTCCATACTTTTGGCAAAGGATATAAACAGATTACCAAAAGGCTGTGGCAAGTATACTTTGCTAGTTTTGTTGCGGCAGTATCCGGCAATGCGATTTTGAAAATTCCTTTGCTCGCGTTTTTGCCGTATTTTCAAATATGCATATTGATAGGGCTGATCTATTTAATGAGTTATAGCATTGTGCTTTCATTCAAAAGTCATCGGTCCCAAACGGAAGCCAGGATTTTTACCATTGGTTTTCTTGTTCTCGGTGTTTTGGGAATCTACAATGTTCTGGGAGCTATGCGAATCATTGATACTTTTTTCTCTAGCGTCTACCTTGGATCTTTCGCTTTTGTCATTTCGTTGGTTGCCATTTTGATTTATCGCGTAGTCCTTACTTACCGTACCCTGCAAAATTTTTCGCATGAGTTAAAGAAAAAAAATAAGGCCCTTGTGGACGCCCAAAAAAAACTCAACCAGTACAATGTTCATCTGGAAGATATGGTACATAAAAGAACCATGGAGCTTAGCTCCAAAAATGAACTGATGCTGCGAGATTTGCGAATGGCGCAGCGTGTGCAGCAAAACATTATACCAAATGAACAAAGATTTCCCAAATCAGATAATCTCGAATTTGGTTCCAAGTATTTATCCATGGATGATGTCGGCGGCGATCTGTATGATATTATCAGGGTTTCCCAAAAGAAATATGCTTTTTTGATAGCAGATGTTTCTGGCCATGGAGTACCGGCTGCTTTGATCACAACCATGGCAAAGGTGGCCTATCATTCCCATACAATTCCTTCGCGACCTCCTGGGGAAATCAATTTCAAAGTTCATCAAGATCTTTTTCATTTTATCGGAGATCTCGAATATTATCTTACCGCTTATCTGGGAATCATTGATTTGGAAACCGGAGTTTTTGAATACAGCAACGCAGGTCATCATCCTGCTTTGGTTTATCGTCATCAGACACGGGAAATCATTCCATTGGATACGGAAGGGATTCTGATCGGAGCAGTAGAGTTGGGGATATTTAATAGTAAAAGTTTTGTGTTGCAGGATCAAGACCGGCTAATAATGTACACAGATGGTATCATTGAAGCACGCAATTTGGAGGGTGAATTGTATGATTATGACCGGTTGACCCAATATATCAAGGCCTTTGGCCATTTACAAACAAAAGATTTTGTGGAGAAAATGATTGCTGATGTCGATCAATTTTGTAATGGCAGGCCAGCGGATGATGATCGGGCTGTATTGTGTATTGATTATTCCAGGGACAAAGAAAAGATATCCGCTAGCGGTACGATTGCCAAGATTCCATAACAGATTTTGATACAATGTATTTGCCAGGCATGAAGGAATGGTTTGACAATTGAAGATAAATCATTTTTTATAGTGGCTAAAGAACTCTATTTGTGCTATATTGAAAATAGTCATAGTGAAATAGAATATAATATAATATAGAAATAATAGAAATAATAGAAATAATGGAAATAATGGAATTATTAAAGGAAGTATTATGGATCAAATAAAAAAATTTAGATTGTATTGGTTCGAGCATGTCAGACAGATCAAGCGCAACAATGTTTTTTTTCTGGCATTTATCCAAATTGCCGTCTTTTTGCTGGTTTTGCTTCCATCTTCCCAGGCGCATCCGCATTTATTTATTACCAATTATACGAGTTTTCAATTTCAAAATGACATTTTGCAAAGTATTACCGTGACCTGGCGTTTTGACAAAATGTTTAGTTCCAGTTTGATCAAAGATTATGATGAAAACCGCAATAAACGTTTCGATAAAAATGAAATTGTCCAGTTGCGCAATACTGCTTTTGTCAATCTACGTAAATATGGATATTTTTTGCGGCTTACGATAAACAAAAAAGTGGAGCCAGTACAAAGAGTCACAAATTTTACTGCCTGGCTCAAAGGATCCTATGTGTATTATCGGTTTAGCATTCCGATTCGGGAAAATATCCCCCGCAATTCTGGTTCCGTGCAATTGGCTCTCTTTGATCCAACATATTTTACTTCCATCACTCACGCAAAAAATAGTGTTCACATAAATGGTCTTGATCAAAGTTCCTACCATGTTGCCATTCGCAAAAGTCATAATAATCGATTTGCTTATGGTGGTATGACCATAACCCCCAGAGCAGTTGTTTTATCCCGCAGATAAATAAATCTATACGCTTACTGCATTGAATTGATAAGGACTGTTTATGAAATCTATCATCAAACTATTGGGCAGCCGATGGACAAAGAATACGATGCGATTGTTCGCTATTTTTATGTTGTTTTTGTTGTCAGCAAATTCCATTTCATCTCAGGCCCGCAATCCATTTATGAATACAGCACCGGAGCAAAAAAAATCTAACAATGCCCCAATACCAAATTACCAAAACATAA
>CAZCVM010000378.1:0-3322 GCA_964501965.1 uncultured Leptospiraceae bacterium
GTCATTTCTGGGACGGTTTTCTTTGGGCCGCGCTTCATTGACGACAATACTTTTGCCTTGCAAATCCAGGCCATTGCCTTCATCAATCGCACGTTGTCCCTCTGCTTTATCAGACATTTCTACAAAGCCAAAACCTCTGGATTTGCCGGAAAAACGATCAAAAATGATTTTTGCTGATACCACATCACCGTATGATGAAAACGCCTTATTCAATTCATCCTCTGTCAAACTGTAGGCAAGATTGCCAATATATAAATTCATAATTTACCTCTAAATTGTTATAATTTGTTCGAAATTCTGTATTTTTTTTTGGAAGAAAGAGAATCGGCTGGAAAAAGTAAGCGGTTAAATGAATAAACGGTATTTCTCTGCAAAATTCTGAAAGATTCCATTACAGTACGAAACTTAAAGACCAACAAAATTTTCCTTTTCTGTTTCGTCAACCACAAATTATTCATGTTTTCAAAGGGTGGCATAGGGCGAGATAAAAAAAAGCAAAATATTTTGATAAAAATATTAATTTGTTGTTATTTATCTGGCTATATTGTGTATGTATTTTTCACAATAATAAAAAATTTAATAGGGATAGGTGAATACAATGTCAAAAGCATTTCAAAATTCGTTTTTAATGTCTTTTAACAAGATTTCTTTTTCATGGCTGCAAAAATGGCCCGCGAAATTGCAAATTATTTTGTTAACAACAGCAGTACTTTTCGGCTTAACCGGATGTCCATACGAATCCAGAATACCAATCAGCTCTCCGTCCACTCCGATCGACAATGCTATTCTGGGCAAATGGAGCCAATCAAAATATAGCAAAAACTACCTTATCATTGCCAAACAAAACGCGCGACAATACAAAATCACTGAATACAAATACAACAGCAGTAAAAAGCAGTATACCACAAAAATATTTCAGGCCCATTTGTCCATTGTCAGCGGCAAAAAATATCTCAACATAAAAACTCAGCAAAACAAATATTATCTTTACCGGTATGCCGGCAAAGTAGGCGGAAAATTTTATTTAGAACCGGTTACCAGCAACATCAAAGAAAAATTTTCCAATTCTTCTCGACTGGCAAATTTTATTAAGAAACATCAACACTTGAGCTTCTTTGTAGAAAAAAAACAAACATTTTACAAACGCTAAGATATCTAAAAACGGATTGTTTTTGCGTACAATAAGGGATATTTCCATTATGGCTAGCTCTAATTTTTCCTAAAAAAATATTAGAGCTAGCCAAACTATTTATTCTTTTGATCGCATTTCCGCAACATCGCGCGCAACTGCCTCATAAAATACGCGCCTGGATCATTTTTATCCCATGGCTTGTAACGTTTATCCTTTGTCACAATCAAATGAGTATGCGGCATATTTTTTTTGTTGTATTCATGGTGACCAATAACATAACGCACGCTGGGATACTTGTTTCGTAAATATCCAATGAGCCGCACATTGCTTCTTATTTGCGCACGCGTCAAATAATTGTTGCGGTAAGCAATATTTTCTATACCAATCGATGTATAGTTTATGCCTACAGCATGACGGGCCATGTATTGTTCCGGTACAAAACTATAAATTGTGCCATCCCGATCCACCAAAAACTGGGTTCCGACATTGACATTGCCGCCCCAGGTCAAATCTTTGCGCTGACTCAAATAGGGACCGCGAAAATAATTTAAGGTTTCTTTCAATGTCGCTACATGTGTGGCATGAATGACTATGATCCGGGGTTTTACTAAATACTCGGTATCCATACCATAATGTCGTTTGCTATAAGCACGCATCGCTTTTTTGTACAATGGACCGATTTTTTTTTCGTACCGACGATTGATCTGTATATCAAAGTCACAAACATTCTGCGCGGACAATGTTGTTGTCAGCAATAACAAAATGCCCATTAGGCCTATTTTATTCATCATTTTATTTCCCATTTTTTGATTGCTAATCATTATTCTTCCTATTCATTTATCCTGAAATTGAAAATACATAAACGTACTGATTGTCAATAAATTTTTTCTTTTATGTGAATATCATCGTTCAACGAACTATCCTGATAAAAAATAACTTCACCAAATTTTTTGCGCAAATATTGCAAATTTATCTTGCTATAGCCCACAGCAAAATTTATCCATCGCGGTGATACTCCAATGACCAATCCACGAATGCCGGCCCGGGCACTGCCAACCTGGTTCATAATCTTTTGCAAGACAATCCTGGAATAAACCAACTGGGCAAAGGATTTATGGTACGGACCAGCCAGATACCCCCGACCCTGCAAAAAATCCTTTGTTGGATGCAAACCAAGCTTGATAACATTGATCCGATCCTGCCAAATATGCAATACCTGTGCCGCGCGAGAAATTGCTTGATCCAAAGTCAGGGGCTTGTATTGTCCGTCCAGAAATTTTTGTGCCAATTCAGTTTGGCCAATCACCAGTACTGGATAAATACGGGCATCATCTGCGCCCATTGACAAAACCTTGCGTGCTGTTTTTTTGTTACAAAAAGAATTGTCGCCCGGCAAGCCGAGCATTATCTGCGCTCCTAACCGTATACCAGATTTTTTTATCAAGCCGCAGGCCTGTTCTGCCTGGGCAGCACTATGCCCGCGCCGGGACAAAGCCAAAACTTTCGGGCAAAAAGACTGGATACCCAGCTCAACCGTATCCACAGTATATTGGCGCAAAAAACTCAAAATATCTGGATTGATATAATCCGGTCTTGTGGACAAACGTATCGAATGCACTTGTTTGCTCGCGACAAATTGCTGTGCCAAGTCGAGCAATTGCTTTTGATATTTTTGCGGCAAACCAGTAAAACTGCCTCCAAAAAATCCAATTTGGATTTTTTTATCTTTGGATATTGTTTTTAAATAACTATACACAAATGCCCGGATATCAGAAATTTGCGGTATCGCTTTTTGGCTGGTAATTTGACGCTGATTGCAAAAAATACACTTATGGCCGCACCCCAGTTCAGGCAAAAAAACGGGTATAGTAACATGTTTTTGAAAAGGAATTGTATACAATTGATTATCCAAATTGAGTTTGACAGCTTAATGATATGGTTCATAAAAGGCCCATTGACATCGACAAAGGACATTTTTTATGACAAATAGCCATTATCAAGCATATTTTCGCTGCATTTCCGGCTGTGAAGGAAAACACGAGCTGGATCAAATTGTCTACCATTGCCCCAAATGCGGCAATTTACTGGAAGTGCACCATGAATGGGAACCATTAAAAGAAAAAACCGGAGAACAATGGAAACAACTGTTTGACCTGCGATTGCGTGAAAACCAATATCCCATGGGATCTG
>CAZCVM010000379.1:0-3316 GCA_964501965.1 uncultured Leptospiraceae bacterium
GCTGCTGCTTTGGCCTGAAATTTTTCCTGGTCATTGTTGCGCCACAGATATTCAGTGTATCCTTTTTTTTCTTTGATTGCCTTGCGGATAAAATTGTGTTCTAGCAGGTTTGTGCCCCTGGGCTGGAATGGATGAACAATTAATTTTCCTTGGCCATTGAATATCGCGCTATAGCCGCTTTTTCCAATCTGCGTGCGATTAATACTATGGACATAGCGCATTATGTTTGTGAATGCTTGCTTTTTGCTGATTTTTCCCTGGAGGAAAGCTTTGTGTTCCTGTTGGGTGATTTTGCGCAGCCGGATAACATCGGAACGGAGTTGATTTTTTATGGCGATTTCAAAAGAGCTTTCAATGGATTGAAACATGATGTCCAGGCTCTCATTGATTTCTTTTTGGATGTTGCTGCCGGCAATATCTTCTATAGAAAAATACAAAACAAAACCGCCGATTATTAAAATAACAACCACTACAGAAAGATTGGAAAGGAGAAGTTTATCAAGTATTTTCATGGATTTGGCAGTATATCAAAGAGCGCGTTTTTTGAATAATGGAAACGGTTTGCCTTTTTCGTTAAGGCATACAAAGGTAATGAAACAGCTAATGATTTCTTTTTGAATCTGTGTCTCTGGATTGGCAGCGATTGCTTTGACGCGGACAACAACACGAGTGTTTTTGGTTTCCACAATTTCCCCAAAAAATTTTAGGTGATCTCCGCTGACGGCCGGTTTTTTGAATATAACGTCTGTCATAGAGAAAGTGACAATATTGGTATACTTGATTTTGTACATTGCGTATAGTGCGGCTGCTTCGTCCAACCAGGCCAATACTTGACCACCAAAGATACTGTTTGCCGGATTGAGGTCTTTGGACATGACAATGTGCTGGTTGATAAAATCCATGGTTTGTCTCCGTTCAAAAATTTTAGTATTTTCAACATTTCTATGAATGAAAATGATATTGACACGCCAATGGCAAGAAAAAATTGTCGTTTTGAAATTTTTATGGATTTTTTAGCAATAAATTCATTGTATAGGGCTCTAATAATGGGAAGAAACAAAAATAAGAATGTCCGTCTTCATGGATTTAACAATTTAACCAAGAGTTTGAGTTTCAATATATATGATATATGTTATGCGCAAAATGAAGCTCAAAAAAAAGAATATCTCGAATATATAGATGAAGAATACAATTCTGACCGGTTGACCAAAATACTGGAAAATGTCGCAGAAATTATCGATGCTCAGATTCTTAATATCGCCCGCCAGGATTATGATCCGCAAGGCGCAAGCGTCACAGTTCTGATTTCTGAAGAACCTGTGACAGATGATTTGCCCGAGAATGACAAGAAGGCTGTATCATTTGACAATTCCAGGGAAGCACCGGGACCTGTGCCGGAAACTGTGCTCGCGCATTTGGACAAAAGTCACTTGGCAGTGCACACCTATCCAGAAAGTCATCCAGATATGGATATTGGTACATTTCGGGTAGACATTGATGTATCCACCTGCGGCAAAATATCTCCTTTGAAAGTATTGAATTATTTGGTGCATAGTTTTGATTCGGATATTGTGATTATTGATTACAAAGTTCGGGGTTTTACCCGTGATGTGCGGGCCAAAAAAAGGTTTATTGATCACAAAATCACATCCATCCAAAAATACATGGATCGGGATATTCGTGAAAAGTATCAGATGATTGATATGAATATGTATCAGGAATATTTATTTCATACCAAGATGCTTTTGAAGGAAATGGACTTAGACAATTATTTATTTGGTATTGACAAAAAAGATCTGAAATCCAGGCAGCGAAAAGACATTATGAAAAAACTGCGCAAGGAAATGCTGGAAATCTATTATGGCCGCAACATGAACTCTTCCGATTATATTGTTTAGTCCATCCTTATAATTTCTTATCAAACCTTATTTATGCCTGAATTTTTTTTTCACTATGCTGGGCCGGTCTTTGCTGAACATGCTGATTGATTGTTGCCCATTCTGGATTTTTAGCCAATACTTGCATTACATGCTGCAAACAAAAATCTGGCCAATGGCCCATAGACAAAAGTGAAGTAGCCAGAGATTTTGCTACTTGCAAATCTTCCGGCTGGTCAATAGTCAAACGAAATTTTTTGGGCAGATTCACTGCCGGTGACTCCGGCCATAATTCATGGCAAATCCGGTAAGTGCCCGGATTTTGTTTCATATAAGTCGAAACATGTTCCAAATAGGGTGCTTGTTGATCTTGCGGCAAATTTTGTATTTGGCTATAGGAATGCTGCAGCATCGGCACATGCAGACTTTCTACAGCCATGCCCAGAGGCAGATTAATATATGCGGCCACTGCTGCTTCGGATTGCAAATGCAGTTGTATCACTTGCCGGGGATTTTCTATGGGAACAAACGGGTTGTCACCGGTTGCCCGAATTATATGCGTTGCCTGGGTTTGGCTGGCAATGGTCAAATATCTGGATAGTACATTGTGGCTGTCACCGACAAAGCATTGGGCTTTGTATTGCCGGGCCAAAGAGCAAACCTCTGCCGCGCCAGGATCCGTTGTGGCTACCCAAACTTCCTGTATTTGCGCGACCTGCCGCAAATTGGAAATAATAATACCCAAAATGGGAGTGTGATTCAATGGCTCAAAAATTTTGCGCGGCAAACGCGAAGAATTGCTGCGTGCCTGAATCACTGCAATGATCTTGTGTTTCATATTAATGATTGAATGTGTACCATTCGTCACAGGAAGCGCAGTCGGGAAAATCTTGCAAATCCTGTTTAGGTTCTATTTTAGCTTCTAATTTTGTTTCTATCTTAGTTTCCATTTTGGCTTGTTGAACCGCAAATGGTGCTCCCTTTTGCCAAATTGCTGCAAATTTTTCATTGTCCGGCTGATTGGGATTATTTTCGGTCAGTTGGCCCAAAAGTTTATTGCCAAAAATATCTTGTTTGCAAAAAGGGACAGACCCATCTGACCAAATGACCAAATCGCGTTTTAAGTGCCAACAGGGAAAACGAGTCAATGGGGAAAGGTCGCTAAATCGGTAATCCGGAACTTGTCCCAAATATGTGTTTTGTTTTTGCAATAAAACAGAGAAACCTTTTTCCTGCCATTTTTTGAAAAATGCGTCAATAAAATTTTCTGTTTGTCGGATTTTGAGTAGTTGAATAGTCACCCATTGATGGACTGGTTTGACCGGGTTGATTGGGCGATTGAAAATTCACTTGAAAATGATTTAACTGTTGTGATGAACATGCATCACTATAATGAAATTTTTGAAAATCCTGCCGACCATGAAGAACGTTTTCTCGCT
>CAZCVM010000380.1:0-3315 GCA_964501965.1 uncultured Leptospiraceae bacterium
GTCCGGGTTTTCTGCGTCCGTATACAATCCTATCTCCTGCAAATATTCTTCTAAGCTCAAAAAAGAATCATTGGTTTTGGACTCTGTCGATTCATAAGCCTGGTCAAATTCTTCTGCAAGCTCCTGTCTGACCGCCTTCCAATCCTGTTCACGCATGGCAATAGAATTTATCAGCTCTTCAATATTCTCCAATCGCGACTGAGACTCTGGACTCTGATCACTGTTGATCATTTGTTCATAGCCAGTTTGCTTGACAACCTCTGCGACGTATTTGTGCAGGCCGAAGTCTTTGTCTCGATTGGCATATTGCTCTTGCAATTGGACTATCAATTCATAAAAAGCCCGCAATTTTTTGAGATTGCCCGTGGTCAGCTTTACTGTATTTCCCTGTTCGCTTGTCATCACACGGCTCAATGTTTGCCACAAAGTTTCTTCTCCTTGCTTGAGCATATTGAGTTTATCCAATGTGCCCGGGCCGATACCTCGCGCGGGTTTATTGATAATGCGCAATAAAGATACATCATCTGTATTGTTGACCAAAAAGCGCAAATACGCCAAAATGTCTTTTATTTCCATGCGGTCATAAAATTTGGTGCCACCAAAAATTTTGTAGCCGATATTGCGCAATCGAAATTGCTCTTCAAAAGGACGGGATTGGTAGTTCATCCGGTAAAAAACAGCCATTTCAGACAATGAAATACCCTGATCACGCATTTGCAATACCCAGTCCAAACACCAAAACGCTTCTTCCCTTTCATCATAAGTATATCCATGAACAATGGGTTCACCATCTTCGCGGCTGGTCCATAGCCGTTTGGACATACGGGTGGTATTGTGACGGACAACTTCAAAAGCGGCATCCAAAATGATTTTATTGGAACGATAATTTTCTTCCAGCTTGATAACAATTGTTTCCGGAAAATCTTTTTGGAAATCCAAAATATTGCGAATATCCGCTCCCCGCCAGGAATATATAGATTGATCATCATCTCCGACAACGCAAAGATTGCGGTGTTCCATGGCAAGCAACCTGGTTAATAAATATTGCACTCTATTTGTATCCTGGTATTCATCGACCATAATATAACGCCACATATCGCGGTAACGGTGCAGCACATCTGGATATTGGACAAAAAGTTCCAGCGGCTTAAGAAGCAAATCATTGAAATCCAAAGCCTGGTATTGCTTTTTCGATATTTCATATTGTTCATAAACATCCGCTGTTACTTGCAAAAAAGGATCATCTTTGTCCGCCATTTTCTTCCGGTATTCCGGCGGCAAAACCAATTGATCTTTTTGTCTGCCAATTTCCTGATTGATACTGGCAGGAGTATAAACTTTGATATCCAAATTCATTTGCTTGAGTATCTGTTTGATCAAGTTTTCAGAATCCTGTTTGTCATAAATCGTAAAATGGGACGGTATTTGTATGCGGTATCCATCATTGCGCAAAATATACAAACCAGTAGCGTGGAAAGTCTTTATAAACAAATCATCCGCTTTCCAGCCAACCATTTCCCGAATTCTTTCCCGCATCTCACCGGCAGCTTTATTGGTAAATGTCACTGCTAAAATAGACCACGGCGGCACATTCAAATTTTCCAATAAATGCGCCATTCGGTTTGTGATTACCCGTGTTTTGCCGGACCCTGCTCCGGCAAAAATCAGCAATGGCCCCTGGTCATGTTCTACAGCTTTATTTTGTTCCGGATTCAAATTCATTTTTTTACCATTTTTTGCAGTATATGCCGGATCGCGTCCGAACTGGTCCAGTCTGCTAAAGCATTGTGCCATGCTCGGGCAGCCCACAAACGGGCTTCCTTTTCACCGTACCCAAGAGCCACAAGACCCAGGAAAGTATCTTCCCATTCATTGTTTTCCTGGCTTTGCGGGCTATGCGATTTTTCCAGACCCGTAAAATCCGATTGTTCTTCCTGCCATTTCTTGTATTTTTTTTTGTATTCAAAAATAATGCGTTCGCCCTTGCTCTTACCGACTCCGGGAATCAATGTTAATCGGTGGGAATCATCCTCCTGCAAAGCGCGGATAAAATCCTGCCATTCGATCGACGAAACGATCACCAATCCCATTGTCGGGCCAATACCGGGCAAAGCAAGCAGCCGACGAAAAAAATTGCGTTCATGTTGAGAAATGAATCCAAACAATCGGTACTGATCTTCTTTATGGTGTGTATGCACCCAAACCTGGACAACAAAGTCCTTGCCTTTTTGGGTCAATTGGCTTTTAGCCCAATCATACAACGCCAAAGATATGGTCAATTCATAGCCAACACCCTGGTTCCACAAAATCATTTCATTGGGTTTTAAGTTTCGGATGGTTCCTTCCAATAACGCTATCATTTTATAACCTGTTTATTGCTTCTTTATCTTGTTATTTTTGCTTTCTTTGCTTTCTTTGCTATCTTTACTGTCTTTATTTAATATTGTCCGTCTTGCCAATGGATATTGTTTTTTTGGTACTATTTTTGGATTGCTCAATCGCTTGAAGCATATCCGCGCTATGCAAATAAGTCAATGCAATTGCCAGGCCATCCGCTGCGTCATCCGGCCTGGGTATTTGTTCGAGGTTTAACAAAGTCTGGACCATTTGCTGCATATTCTCTTTGCTGGCGCGGCCATTTCCAGTAATAGCCATTTTTATTTCCAAAGGAGAAAACTCAAATACTGTTAACGAATGCTCTGCTGCAGTGAGCAAAACCACACCACGCGCTTCCGCCACTTGTATAGCTGTTTTTTGATTTTTAGCAAAAAACAGTTTTTCCAGAGCTACTACATCAGGCGAAAACTCATTAATGGTTTTTTCCATAGCCCGGCGCAATTGAAGCAATCTTTGACTATGCTCTTCGCCGGATTTTGTTTCCCAAACGCCATGCGCCAATGCAAAAAATTTCCTGCCCTGGCCTTTGCGCAATATGCCGTAGCCGAGACGGGCATACCCTGGGTCCACTCCTAAAACAATCATAGGTTTACAATAACAATTCTTTATTTACCAAGCTCTGCCATGACCTCATCAGGAATATCAAAATTGGCATACGCGTTCTGGACATCATCCAAATCTTCCAGTTTTTCCATTATGCTCAAACTTTGCTCTGCGGCTTTGGCGTCCACTGTGATTTCTGTTTTTGCTATATACTGAATTTCCGCTTCTTGGGTGGCAATGCCCTCATTTTCCAGCAGCTTGACAATGGCCATAAAATTGTCCACATCTGTGGTGACTTGATACATCCCATCCTCCTGGGTCATATCTTCCGCGCCTGCGTCCAAGACCATTTCCATCAGCGCGTCTTCTTCTATA
>CAZCVM010000381.1:0-1532 GCA_964501965.1 uncultured Leptospiraceae bacterium
CGTATACTTTTTTATACCGGAAAAACCTATAAAATTGGTGAAGTTCATGACGGCGCAGCTGAAATGGATTGGATGGAGCAGGAAAAAGAGCGAGGTATTACTATTACCTCTGCTGCGACAACTTGTTTTTGGAAAGATCATCGAGTTAATATTATTGATACTCCCGGTCACGTAGATTTTACGGTAGAGGTGGAGCGTTCTTTACGGGTGTTGGATTCAGCTGTGGCAGTATATGATGCAGTAGCAGGCGTAGAGCCGCAAACAGAGACTGTTTGGCGGCAAGCTGATA
Source organism: uncultured Leptospiraceae bacterium (assembly GCA_964501965.1). Lineage (GTDB taxonomy): Bacteria > Spirochaetota > DYNZ01 > DYNZ01 > DYNZ01 > CAZCVM01. Next base: position 290 of record CAZCVM010000381.1, read on the forward strand.
AATATAAAGTACCTCGTATTTGTTTTGTCAATAAGATGGATCGAGTTGGTGCAGATTTTTATCGTGCCGTAAAAATGATGAAAGATCGCCTGGGTGCCAATGCCATTCCGGTCCAGTTGCCTATTGGTGCGGAAGATCAATTTGAAGGTGTCATTGATTTGATCGAGCAGAAGGCGATTATATGGAAAGGCGAAGAGCTAGGAGCTAAATTTGAATATACAGATATTCCTAGCAATTTTGCGAATGACGTGGCAAAGTATCGCAAGCAGCTCATGGAGTCTATCGCAGAGCTGGATGAGACTTTGATGGAGAAATATTTAGAAAATGATGAATTGAGTATCGCTGACTTGAAAGCAGGTTTGCGCAAAGCTGTGATAGATCTGGAAATATTTCCGGTTTTTTGTGGGACAGCCTTTAAAAACAAAGGTGTGCAGCCTTTGCTGGACGCGGTCATTGATTATATGCCTTCTCCGGTAGACGTATCTGCGATTCGCGGAGTGGCTATAAATGATCCTGAAAAAGAAATGATACGAAAAACCAATGATGAAGAGCCGTTTTCCGCATTGGCGTTCAAAGTTATGTCTGATCCGTTTGTGGGTAAGTTAGTGTTTTTTCGGGTTTATTCGGGAGTGTTGCGTTCTGGTTCTTATGTTTTCAATTCTGTCAAAGATAAGAAAGAACGGGTTGGACGCATTTTGCAGATGCATGCAAACAATAGAGAAGAAATAAGTGAAATTTATGCCGGTGATATTGCCGCTGCTGTTGGATTGAAGTTTACGACAACGGGTGATACATTGTGCGATGAAAAAGCACCGATAGTGCTTGAAAGCATGGAGTTTCCTGAACCTGTTATTGAGGTTGCTATAGAACCAAAAACAAAAGGAGATCAGGAAAAAATGGGTACTGCACTGCAAAGATTGGCAGAGGAAGATCCTACTTTCCGTGTTCAAACTGAAGAGGAAACCGGCCAAACCCTTATTAAGGGAATGGGTGAGCTTCACCTTGAAATTATTGTTGATCGTTTGTTGAGAGAGTTTAAGGTAGATGCCAATGTTGGCAAACCGCAGGTAGCGTACCGTGAAACCATAAAAACCTTAACAGAAATTGAAGGTAAATATATCAAACAATCCGGTGGACGTGGTCAATATGGTCATGTCTGGTTGCGCATTGAGCCAAGAGAACCAGGAGCTGGATATGAGTTTGAAAATAAAGTGGTGGGCGGTGTTGTTCCCAGAGAATATAT
>CAZCVM010000381.1:1542-3309 GCA_964501965.1 uncultured Leptospiraceae bacterium
AGACAAAGGAATCCAGGAGGCAACTGCTTCCGGTGTTATGGCAGGGTTTCCTGTGGTGGATGTAAAAGTTACTCTTTATGATGGTTCATATCACGAAGTAGACTCATCGGAAATGGCTTTTAAGGTTGCCGGTAGTATGGCTTTTAAGGATGGTTGTAAAAAAGCGCATCCAGTATTATTGGAACCAATGATGTCCGTTGAAGTTGTTACACCTGAAGATTTTATGGGAGATGTTATAGGCGATTTGAATTCTCGCCGTGGCCGTATTAATGGTATGGAGCAGCGAGCCAATACAAAAGTAGTGGACGCAACAGTTCCTTTGGCTGAAATGTTTGGCTATGCTACAGACCTAAGATCACGCACCCAAGGGCGTGCAACTTACTCAATGCAGTTTGACCATTATGAAGAGGTTCCCAAAAGCATAGCGGAAGAAATTGTCGCGAAAATAAAAGGATAAACATTAATATTTTTGCTTATAGGTGAAAAACCAAGAGTTTAAAAAAAACAATGAAATTGAACGGAGGAATATTTTAGATGGCTAAAGAAAAATTTGATAGATCGAAACCCCATGTGAATATTGGAACAATAGGGCATGTGGATCATGGTAAAACAACATTGACAGCTGCTATTACGAATGTATTGGCAATGCAATATGGTGGAAACAATAAGGCTGTAGCTTTTGACCAAATTGATAATGCGCCGGAAGAGAAAGAGCGTGGTATTACCATTGCGACTTCGCATCAAGAGTATGAAACAGATAGTCGTCATTATGCTCATGTGGATTGTCCCGGGCACGCTGACTATGTAAAAAATATGATTACTGGTGCGGCGCAGATGGATGGTGCTATTCTCGTGGTGTCTGCCACTGATGGGCCAAAGCCTCAAACCAGAGAGCATATTGTTTTGGCAGCGCAAGTAGGTGTTCCAAAAATCGTAGTATTTTTGAACAAATGCGATATGCCAGATGTGGATGAAGAAATGATCGAGCTTGTAGAGATGGAAGTTCGTGAATTGCTTGGTAAATACAATTTTGACGGAGACAATGCACCTATCATTAAAGGATCAGCTCTGAAAGCTTTGGAAGGCGATGACGGTGATTATGGTTCTAAAGCCATTATCGAATTAATGAAAGCTTGTGATGAGTATATACCAGAACCAAAACGCGATATTGACAAATCATTCTTGATGCCCGTTGAGGATGTATTTACTATTACTGGTCGGGGTACAGTGGCTACCGGACGTGTTGAGCGCGGTATTCTTAAACCCGGCGAAGAGATCGAAATAGTGGGAATCAAAGATACAGTGAAAAAAACTGTCACTGGTATAGAGATGTTTCGTAAACTTTTGGATGAAGGGCGTGCTGGCGACAATGTGGGAGTTTTGTTGCGCGGTGTGGAGCGCAAAGACATTGAGCGCGGACAAGTATTGGCTAAACCAGGTAGTATTACTCCTCACAAAAAGTTTGAAGCCCAGGTCTATGTATTAAAAAAGGAAGAAGGCGGACGTCACAAACCATTTTTTGACAATTATAGACCTCAATTTTATTTTAGAACAACGGATGTTACTGGTGTCATTAAGTTAAAAGATGATACCAAGATGGTTATGCCTGGTGATAACGTGGAATTGATCGTGGAATTGATTTCTACTATCGCGATTGAAGATGGTTTGAAATTTGCTATTCGCGAAGGTGGCCGCACAATTGGCGCAGGAGTTGTTTCAAAAATCATGGAATAAATGTTTTTGAAGAATAAATGTTTTTGAACGATT
>CAZCVM010000382.1:0-647 GCA_964501965.1 uncultured Leptospiraceae bacterium
ATGTAATGTCTGATAATCCAAAAAAGTTCCATGCGAATCAAGAACTACTGCTTTGCATCCGGTGCGAATACCGGGATCCACACCTATTACTGGTTTTTCTCCAAAAGGAGCAGATAACAAAATGTTTTCCAAATTGCGGGAAAAAATCTGCACAGAATCTTGTTGAGCTTTTTGCCAGAGAGATTGTAATGTTTCCTTGCCCAGCCCTGGGCCCAAATGTTTATCCCAGGATTGACCAGCACATTCTATCAAAATATCACTGGCGGAGCCAAAACTTAGGTCAGAGACTTTTTTCAAATGATCTGATAAACGGCCTGAAGGAGCTACATCCAATTGGAGTATGCCTTCCTTTTCGCCCCGAATCAAAGCCATCACCCGATGACTAGGCAAATCTTGAATATTGCCGGTAAAATCAAAAAAATCCTGATACTTCGCACCCGATTCTTTTTTGCCTCGTTTGACCCGCGCAAAAATGGATCCATTTTGTAAATGGCCTCGCAAATATTGCCGCGATTCGGCACAATCGGATATTCGCTGCACCAAAATATCCTTTGCTTTCGCAAGAGCAAAATCCGCGTCTTTTACTTCAGGTGTCAAAAATTTTTGCGCGGCCTTCAATGCTTCTTTTGTAGACATTTTATGAATTG
>CAZCVM010000382.1:657-3308 GCA_964501965.1 uncultured Leptospiraceae bacterium
CATCTGCCAAAGGAGCCAATCCCAGGTCCATAGCTTTGTCAGCCAGAGTTTTGCGCCTGGGTTTATATGGTTGGTACAAATCTTCCAGCTCTGCCAGCGTAGCAGCCTTTTGAATTTTCTGTTCCAGAGTCTTATCCAGCAAATCATTTTCTGATAAATAGTTTCGTATGGATTCACGCCTCTTTTCCAAATCCTGAATTCTTTTGTGATTGTCCAAAATATCAGAGATAGCAACTTCATCAAGTTCGCCGGTTTTTTCTTTCCGATAACGGGCAATAAATGGAATTGTGTTATCCTCTTCATTCAATTGCACTACATTTTGAACTTGCCATTCTTGCAAATCAAGTTTTTGAGCTATGGCCTTAAAAATATTTATGGACATGGACTTTGACCTCTCTTTCTTCTTTTCCTATACAAAAAATACTTTGCTTTTTCATTTCAAAACATTTCAAAATTCTGTCAAATTCGTATAAATACCTTTCAACCAATTTTTATTGCGGTTGAAATATAGCCGATCCTGGGCATGAATCCAGCCATTACCAAAGGCAAGGTCCAAATCATTGGCCGCGCTAATTTCCGGTATGCCTTCACTGGTACGCTTTATCATTATATTTCCGGTCGGGCCGGATATTTGCATAGTTTGACTATGAGTCATTTTCGCCCCTCTTTTTCTTTCTTTGATTCTTGGGCACACCATTATTCATTGTTTGCCATTCGCAAATCATTATTGTAGCTTCATTTGGTAGCCAATGAATGGGCATTTCCGGCATTACCTGGTCCCATATCCGGTGTGTGGAATACAGTATCTTCCATTGTGATGGACAAACTACATGTACCACATTTTGCCGCACCTTTCGGTTGACAAAATTTAGGACAATGATCACAGATTGCTGCCCAAAACTTCTTTCATAAGCCAAAATACCTTTTTCTCCCCGGCAAAGCCATTTTAAGTCCCCTGCTTCTAAACTTTTGTATTTTCTTCTTAAATGAATAATTCTCTGGTACGCGCTCCACAATGAATCTTCCTGTGTTCTTTGTAAAGCAACATTGGTTTTCGTGCTATCCATAGACAATGGCAACCAGGGAGGTTGTGTAGAAAATCCGCCAAAAGCTTCATCCGACCAAAGCATGGGCGCACGGCTCGCGTCACGGCCTGAGTACAATGGCCAGTATTTTTTCCCCAATGGATCTTTGATTTGATCTTTGGATAGTCTGACATCAAGCATGCCGATTTCTTCACCATAATACACAAAGGGCGTGCCCCGCAATGTCAAAAGTAAACAAGCAGCCACAAAAGTACGCTCTTGGCCTATCTTACTATTGCCCCAACGGCTAGCAGCTCTTGGTTGATCATGATTGGACAGTACAAAACTTGGCCATCCATTCTCAAGGCAAAGCTGATACCAATTGTCAATAACGGCAAAAAACTTTCGCGCCCGCCATGCAGTATACAGCAAAGAAAAATCAAATGCTGTATGCAGCCGATTTTTTTGTCCCATAAAACTCGCGGACAAAACCGGATCACCCGGCGGCAAAGCAAAAACTTCACCCACTAAAAATCTATCCTTATAAGAATCCGTCAAAGTCCTCAATTCTTCCACAATGGTATAGGCTTCCGGCTGGTTGCGATCATTACGCTTTTTATTAAAATGGTGCAAAAAGGACAGACCTGGATTATTTTTGAAATCACCATCTTTGATCAGCCAATTGATAACATCCAAACGAAAACCATCTACCCCCATATCCAGCCAATGAGCAATTCTTTTGTATATAGTTTTGCGCATTTTATTATTGCGCCAATTTAGGTCTGGTTGATCTTTCAAAAAAGAATGCAAATAGTATTCATCCGTTTTGGAATCATATTCCCAGGCACTACCTCCAAATGAAGAACGCCAATTGTTTGGCGGATTCGATCCTTTACCTTTGCGCCAAATATACCAATCTCGTTTATCCGAATCCCATGCTATTCTGGATTTCAAAAACCAAGGATGCAAAGAGGAAGTATGATTCAAAACCAAATCCAGCACAATACGGATCTTCTTTTTGTGGGCTTTTTTCAAAAGCTCTTTGAAATCTTTTACGCGGCCAAACAAAGGATCAATCTTGCGAAAACTGGAAACATCATAACCAAAATCATACATTGGGGAACGATGTATCGGAGATAACCAGATCGCATCCACTCCCAGGTCTCGCAAATAATCCAATTTTTGGATGATCCCCGGAATATCACCCACACCGTCGCCATTTGTGTCATAAAAGCTGCGCACATATATATGATAGAAAACAGCTTTTTTCCACCATTGCATTTTTGCCATATTCATTTCGGACTTTCTGCTATTTATTGAAACAACTATTGATAAAAATATTGATAAAAATCATTAAAATAATATTGAAAAGAAAACGAATTCAGAAATTTCGTTTCAACAATTTCTCACGGTAACCAAAAGACAAAATTCCCATCCAGGTCAACTTGCGTGAACGCTCCAAAAAATCAGATGTCGCTTGGTACATTTCCCTGCTATGAAACACATTCAATGCTCTTTGCTGGATTCGACCAAATTCAATTTTTTGCCCAGACGCATAGCAAATGACATTATTTGTTTTCTCACATTCCAAAATATGAACATTGGAAAAAAATTTCAATAAATGAC
>CAZCVM010000383.1:0-3290 GCA_964501965.1 uncultured Leptospiraceae bacterium
AGAATCATTGCCTATGTCCGGCTCGGCATATCCACCAAAGAAATTGCGGACAAAACCCGCAGCACCACCATCACCATACTCACAATTTCCGCTATACTCGTCATACTTGCCATTGGAATTGGATTTGTCCAGGGCTGGTATTTTTCCAGACCTATCATCCGACTATCCGATCACGCAGTTAGTTTAGGGACAGGCGATTTTAGCCAGCGTATTGAAATGAATCGAACCGATGAATTTGGTGATCTAGCCCATGCTTTCAATACAATGGCGCAAAACTTAGAAGAAAGCGAAAAAGCAAAACTGGAAAAAGCACGTGTTGATGAACAAATTGGCCTGGCCAAAGATATCCAAGAAGGGCTCAATCCGTCCGAATTTTACGACAAACCTGGCTTACAAGTCAAAGGATTTACCAAAGCGGCCAAAGGAATCGGCGGAGATTATTTTGATTTTATCGATATGGATGAAGACCATGTAGCTGTTTTGGTTTCCGATGTTTCCGGCAAAGATATTCCAGCCAGTTTGATTATGATTATGATCCGCACAGTACTCAACACTCTTGTCAAAGTCAATATTCCGTTATCTCCAGCCATCATTGTAAGCTCCATCAACCGGATCATGTCACAAGATTTCGCGATTGATAAATTCGCTACTATGCTTCTTTTAATGATCAACCGGAAAACCGGAGAAACATATTTTACCAATGCCGGGCACAATCCGGTTTTGATTTATCGGCACAAAATCAAACAATGGACCCATATAACTTTGGACGGACTTCCCATAGGCGTAGATGAAGACTCAGAATACGCAATGGGTCATACCATTCTTGACCCGGAAGATATCACCATATTGTACAGCGATGGAGTCACAGAAGCCTGGAACAAGGACAAAGAAGAATACCAAAAGCCAAGACTATTGCAAATTGTGCAAAAAAATCCTCAACTCAATGCCCAAGAAATCACAGACACCATTATCAATGATATTTGGGCCTTTATGGACGGCGCACCTCAGCATGATGATACCACATTACTCGTGGTAAAAAAGACAGCTTATGATGCGCAACTATAAATAATATTCTTAATTCATTAAAAAATCAATTGATAATCAGGAAGGAGGGATATTCGCGTCCGATTCGTAAATAGTAAAAAATTTATCCAAGGTTGCCAGCTTGAGTACATTCATAACATCTTCATGGATGTTGAGTAGAGCAAACTTGCCGCTTTTGGCTTTCATTTTTTTTTGTCCAGCTACGAGCGCGCCAATTCCAGAGGAATCCATATAAAAAATATTTTTCATGTCCACAATTAAGCTGGAGACAGAATCATCTATGGCTTCAAACAATGCTTTTTTCAATTCACTAACATTGTAAAGATCCACTTCTCCGTTCACTGCAATAATTTTATGAGGCCCTTTTTGGCTCATGGTTATTTCCATATTTGTTTTCCCCCAATGATTCTCATGCATTCCTTCGTATCACATGTATCATGCAATAGAATTATTTGAATCCAAATCAACAACCAAGAATTTCAAATAAAAGATTTCTGTTACGTTGCTTAGTACCGCTTAAAAAAAAACCTGTACACTGGCAACCATATTTTTTCTAGTAAAAAAAAATAACACAAATAATCATTATTATCACGATAAATTATCACGATAATAAAAAAAATAAAATTCGTTTACATTACAAACAGAACAATAGAATGTTGTCGTAATGTCAACCATTTTCACTATTAAAAATAAATATTGCCGGGAATTTTATAATGAAAATTAAATTTTGGGGAGTTCGCGGTTCCATCGGGACTCCATTGCGACCGGAAGCAATCCGAAAAAAAATTAAATTAAAGCTGCCTTGAATTTGGCAACCATATCAGATATCCTAAGCGAAGATTCGGTCAATGCGTTTATTGATTCACTTCCCTATAGTTTACGCTCTACGTATGGCGGCAATACCACCTGTGTGGAAGTAATCGCAAATATGGGGCATACATTGATTTTGGATTGCGGCACTGGATTGCGTGAACTGGGCAACAGCATGCTGCAAAGAGGCTTTGGAACGGGCGGCCAACATGCTTCCATATATTTGAGCCACACACATTGGGACCATATCCAGGGATTGCCCTTTTTTGTGCCCATATTCATTCCCGACAACAAATTTTCCTTTTATTCTATCTATGATGACCTGGAAACCCGTTTGCGTCAACAGCAGGACAAACGCTTTTTCCCAGTCTCCATGGACCAAATGCCGGCTCAAAAAGAATTTTTTACTATTGAACCCAATGAAGTTTCTACTATTGAAAATCAATTGGAAATCATTCCCAAACGCATGGTTCATCCAGGCGGCAGTTATGGTCTTCGCATCCAGGATAAAGGCAGCAACAAATCTTTTGTGTTTGGGTCTGACGCAGAGTTCAATATCAACACAATTGAAAATATCGATCAATACCAAGATTTTTTTGATAAAGCGGATATACTTGTTTTTGACACACAATACACATTCGATGAATCTTTGCAAAAAATCGATTGGGGACATTCCAATTCTTCCATTGCCGTTGACATTGCAGTCAGGTTCGGTGTAAAAAAATTGATTCTTTTTCATCATGATCCCAGCTATGATGACAAAAAAATCGAAGAGCTCTACATCAAAGCCATGCGTTACCGGGATATGCTGCCGCAAAAAACGAATCTAGAGATCATTCCGGCTCATGAAGGATTGGAATTTGAATTGTAATCATGGCGATAAATATGGGTGTAACAACAGGTCCCAGCACAGGGTCAAAATCCTTTCCAAAAACCAAATTTCAAACCATAATGGCTGTGGCGGTGATTCTTTGCCTGGCCGCGTTTTTTTTATGGACTCCGATCGGCTCTGAACCGGTAGGCTTTGATAATGCCATACCCGTGACATCTACCCAATTCCGAGTCCAGGAATTTCATATTTCACGGGACAACGCGCCCTATTTGTATCTTGTCTTTTCCGAAAAAAAAAATTCGCGCCATGCTTTGTGGCTCACCTTTAGTTCCAAACAATTGATCCGGTTCCAAAAACCGGTCAAAATAACTGAGAGCATGAGCAAAGTTCCCCTGTATCCGGCAGTGGCAGCAATCGGCAACAAAGTCATTGTAACCTGGCAAGAACAATCGGATAGTGGCGAGATTTTCATTTTTGGCCGGACCGGCACAATCAATGGCAAGCCAGACAAATGGCAGATCAACTGGAACGCAAAAAAAATGCTTGTATCCGGCGCGTTTCTACCCTTAATTAAATCCTCAACGGGCAATCGCTTTCATCTATT
>CAZCVM010000384.1:0-3264 GCA_964501965.1 uncultured Leptospiraceae bacterium
CTGAATGTAGCTCGGATTTCTTCGATCACTGTAATGGCGATTGGCATTTCTTTGGTACCTTTGCTCAATAGTTTTGGTACTTTGTATCAGGCGCATGGTATACTTACTGCTACTGTCACGCCTCCTATGATCGTAGCTATCTTTTTGGGAGCTTTTTGGAAACGTTTTACCACCACTGCGGCTATATGGAGTATTATCATTGGCAGTATTTTGATCGCAGTGATCAATCTTGTGTATCCAGAATTTATGTGGATCACAGCTCATGGAGTTTCCGGAGAATTGGGATTTTCTTATACTCGCGCATTTTTCAATATTTTTGTAGTATTGGCTATAGCGATTCCAGTCACTTTTATTACCAAACCCAAAAGCGACAAAGCTTTGGATGGACTGGGCTTGTGGAGTGTTACCAATCTAAAAGATCGCTACAAAGGCAGTAAGCCTAATCACAAAGAAGGTAAATACAATGAAGCGACTTTTCAATACAAAATTGTTGACTTAGGCGACAATGAAGATGACCCTGAAATGTTTTTTGCCTCTATGCCGGAAAAAATCATGCAAGATATGGCCATTGAGCCCGGTGATATGATCTATATCGCGGACGCTCGGAAAATTTTAGGTGGTTTGAGATCGGTGCATGCAAGAGCGTTGCCCGGGCACGATGGGGATGATAGTGAATTGAGAGTTTCGCAAAGACTTGTGGATCAGGGACAATTGCTATCCGGTAAACCTGTGTATCTATTTAAGATATTCTAACAAAGAACGAAAAGAGAATGGATAAGAATATGAGAAAAAAAATCATAAAATGGATAAAAGTCACAACTGCGGCTCTGGTTGGAGTGATGCTCGGCACAGGGCTTATTTTTAGCACATCAAAAAGCTGGGCACTGCCCGTGGGCGATGAAGTGTTGCTAGAAGGAAAAAAAATACGCAGCTACAAGCAAAAGGATTTAGTTTTGGACAATTCCCTTTCTGTGGAAATTGTCAGTCCAGAGCAGCATAAGCACTATGAAAAAGGTTACCTTGTTGTTCGCGCGAATGTCAAAACGGATAAAGAGGTCAAAGTAGTGATCGCCTTAAATAAATACAAAACTTTGCTGGAAATGAAAACCAACAAAGGAATGTACCGCCGGTTGATGGCCAACTTGCCTGACGGCGATCATTATTTGCGTGTCTACGCTTTCTATGATAAAATAGAAAATGACAATAAAATTACGAGGTATTATGGACGCGCTGCGGTGAAGTATCGTCTCAATGTCCAGGCAAATTGGTCCTTTAAAAGAGTATGGGCACCGTATTTGTATTTGTACGGCATTGGCGGCATTGTTTTTCTTTTTGGCGTTTTTATGATCCGCAAATACAAAGCAGTGGATCAGGAAAGCCGTAAAGAACGCTGGTATTTCAAATTGCTTTTTATCGGTTATGCCTGGTTTATGGCGATGCACCTATTCTTTAATATGATTGCCATTATTTTTTCTTAAGGGCATGGATGTAACGGATACAACTGGGGGCTTTCTGCCCCCAGTTGTATTATTTGGTTTCACCCTTACCCTGGGTCAAAAAACTTTTGTACTTGTCAAAGAATCTATGCTTTCATTTTATTGTTCAAGCAAATTCTAATCATTACATAAAAATTGCCAAAAGTAAAAGAAGACAAACAAATAAAATAAAGGAATAACCAAAATGTCAAATTGGAATGGAATCGGAACTTTGGATCAAGTCATCCCTGCGAATGAGATGGAAGGATTGGCTCCACAACGTATAGCTCCTTTCATTGATCATACATTGCTCAAGGCAGATGCGACAGACAAAGAGTTTGAAACGCTTTGCAAAGAAGCCGATGAAAATGGTTTTATGTCAGTGTGCGTCAATCCGCACTGGATTTCAAAATGTAAAAATTTATTGAAAGACTCTTCGGTAAGAGTATGCACTGTGATTGGATTTCCTTTGGGTGCGAATCACAGCTCTATAAAAAAAGCAGAGACCAGCCAGGCTATAGCTGACGGCGCGGATGAAGTGGATATGGTGATCAATATTGGTGCTGCGTTATCCGGTCAAATGGATATTGTCAAAGCGGACATTAGCGCGGTTGTCCAGGAAGCCAAAAAAAACAATATTCTTTCCAAAGTTATTTTGGAGACTGCTTATTTGAGCAATGAGCAGATTGTAGAGATATGCAAAATATGCCTAGAAGCTGGTGCTGATTTTGTTAAAACTTCCACTGGTTTTGCCAAAGGCGGAGCCACTGTTGAGCATATTTCATTGATGCGTCAAACAGTGGGCAAGAACGCTGGAGTCAAGGCTTCGGGCGGAGTACGAGACTATGCTGGCGCATTGGCTATGCTCAAAGCAGGTGCAACTCGTATTGGTGCCAGCGCGTCTTTACGGATCATCGGCAAAAAACAAGATGTATCTGCCGGTTATTGATTTTTGGTTTAGTTGCAAGAATTTGCAAATCCAGGACTAGCCATCACGCGGTGCGTAGAATCCGTTCCATAAGAGAAAAAATCTCGGCCTATACCAATCAAAGTGCTGTTTTTGTTTTGATCAAAAGATTGTGAATCACACCAAGATTGTGCCATTGTGCCATCCCAATCCTTTGGCAAATGTCCGGATTTGACCCGGCCATGGTTTGGTCCGTCATTTTCAAAATCAGTGTTCCGGTCCAATTTACTTATGAATGCCCGGCGTGCCATACTATGGTATATGTATCCAAAACCGATGGACTGGATACGGCCTGCTGGTACGAAACCGCCCTTACCTGCCTGATCCATTATGGTCATTCTTTTGTCCAACAACCGCAAATAAAATCGGTCTTGCGATAGCTGAAAATTTTTGCTGCTTGTCAGCTTGATTTGGGATAACTGTACCCGACATTTTTCCAGATCGATTTGATGTGCCGGTAATGAACAATATTGTTGAAAGGTATCATCGTGTGTAGCCTGTCTGGCACATAATGGTTGCGTAAATGGATCCGCCAGAAAATCACTATGACAAATGATCGAATCAAATGCTTTGCCGTTTTCATTGCGGATGACAAGGTAGCCTTTGGCCGGTACAATATAGGATTCTGTAGGATTGTACGCGTTATTGGTATCCGGTATGGGCCATATTTTTGTCGAACCATTCGAATCAATCCATTCTATATTCCAATGACTGATATTTATGTCACATGACGTGCGATTGAACAATTCTATCATTGTATCCTTGCTATTTTTTGATTTGCCATGTGTACCGACCCAATGTACTTCATTGATGATTATATCT
>CAZCVM010000385.1:0-269 GCA_964501965.1 uncultured Leptospiraceae bacterium
TGGAAAAATGTACTAAAAATATTTTTGCGAACGATGCAATGAGTGCGCTCAAGATTGCGGCAGCTCCAGCCAGAATAAAAGTGGCTGACCGAGGCACGAGAAATATACCGCCAATAGCAATAGATGATAATATAAAATTGAAGCCTACCATGCCGGCTGTGATATCCACCATATCACCTTTCAGGAAATAATGAAACATTGCGCCTCCTGCAAAACCAATGATGGATAGAAAAAAAGCTACACGACTAAAGAAAAATAGAATGACCGCG
>CAZCVM010000385.1:279-3246 GCA_964501965.1 uncultured Leptospiraceae bacterium
ACAGACCGGCCCATAGACTAGTTTGAAAATAAACAGCTCCCAATGTAGCAAGATAATAGCGTACAATATCCGGCAAAGAAAGAAGATAAGTATCCAAAAAAAAATGATATTGCGTTTTGATTGTAAAAGCCTGGTAATTGTAAAAAACAAAATAGCTAATCAAGCTGACAATAACAAATGGTAAAGCTAAAATTGGCAGACCTAAAAAATAATGAAAAATATAATCCAAAGTGAGTACCACAAAAACCATCAGCAAAATCGAAGGTACTAGGAGTGCTATCAAATACAAATCCACAGCATGATACAATGAAAAGGACAGCCCCACTAAAAGTCCATTAAACCCATATAGGCCAGAACGAATTTTATCCTCATGAACTCCCAATAGACTGGCAAAAAAATTCGCGCTGATACTACCCAAAAGGCCCAGGGAGCCGGCCGCTGGTTCCACAAAGGTTGCTAGCATTAAAAAAAATCCATGCCAGCTTTTCTGACTAAAAATAACTACACTATAACTTCGCAAATTCAGAAAAATAAAATTTTTCCATATTTTTAGAATATTCTTCATTTCAATATATTTCCTTGGAAAGCAAATCATCTAAGGACTCTGGTTTCCGGATTATATGCGCAGATCCATTGGTTTCAACAAGTACAATAGCTGGTCGCATTTCAATAAATTGCATCCATTGCGTGACATTGTACGCGCCTACCGGCCAAAGAGCCAATTTTTCTCCGCGCTGAAGATTGGGTAAAAGCACAATGTCTCGAATACGATCAATATTCATACATAACGGGCCAAACAAAGAAACCTCTTCCCATGCTCCAGTATAATGCTTTATTGGTAAAATTTTAAGATCATACCAAGAAGTTGTGTACAAAAAGTTGACACCTGCGTCCAATAGCAAAGCACGCTGCCCACTCGGCATGCTCTTATTTCCCACAATAGTTGTAACCAAATATCCGGCTTCATCCACCAGTGCTCGACCAGTTTCTAAAAAAAGATGAGGCAAATCCTCATTTTCAAAGGTATCATAAATGGCACTCGTTATCACGGCTGCAAAGTCATCAAATGAAGGAATTAATGCGGTAGACTGGTACTGGCTTTTTAGACGATTGCGTGAAGGAAAACCGCCACCTAGATCAAGATAAGACATCGGCTGCCGCAATTCTTTCTTACACCGCAAAAAGAATTGACTCATTTTTTGAGCAGCGCGTTTATACGGAGCAGTATCTGTTACAAAAGTGCCGATGTGAGCATGTATTCCGGTCAAACGTACTTCGCCATTGGTCGATGCTATGCGTCGCGCCGCTTCCCATGCTTGACCGGACTCCAAATTGAAGCCAAACCGATCCCAAGAAGGATACATACCTGTATCCATATTGATACGTAGCGCGATAGAATAATTCTTATTGTTTTGCTTTGCTATTTTTATTATATCGTTGATTTCGTCAAGATGATCCGCATGAACATGCGCTCCTTCTTCAAGGGCTTGATTGAGAACAGGCAAAGGTTTGAATGGCCCGTTAAATAGAATTTTATTGCCAGGTATACCATTGGTGCGAGCTTTGCGATATTCAAAACCGGATACCACCTCTGCCCAGGATCCTTCACTATGAAATACTTTGCAAATAGCATTTAAGTAATTTGTTTTGTATGACCACGCTGCCTGAAAATGTGGATACCGTGATTGAAAAGCTTGATTGAGCTCTTGAATTTTTTGGCGCAATGCGGTTTCAGAAAAAACAAACAAAGGTGAACCAAATTGTTCCACTAAATTTTCTATTGGCGCAGAGTCTATATTATGTATTGGTTCTGGAATAGAAAATTGCTGAAATTTATTGGCAAAACCCATATATTGGCGACGTAGCACCGGTCTGGCATAAACTCTTTTGGTCATATTTTTTCTCCTCTGGTTGAAAGCGCGTCTAAGTCCTGAATAGACAAAATCATATCCCAACTATACCGGACAAACATTTTTCCGCTTTGAAATTTTTTGAATGGCTCTATAGGTACATCATCTGCCTCCATAGTCAAATCAATCAACTTTTCAGGCAAATTTTGACCGGCAGCGGTCGCCAAATACAACCATGCAGGAAAGCGCGGATTCATTTCTATCAAAAAAATATCTCCGGTTTTTTCCTGAACCATATATTCCAATTCGCAACCGCCGCGCCAGTTTATCGCCTGGATGATCCGCTCTGATTCGGCTATTAATTGTGCATTATCAATAGTAACTCCAGCCCATGCTTTGCCTTTATCCGTTAAAAATAATTTTTTCATGGCTACGGCGCCGATCATTTTACCGTTACGCGCCAGACTGGCCACGTTATACTCCTCACCTTTGATAAATTGCTGGATAAGAATCGGCCAACCCCATTTACCGGCAATCTTGTACATTAAGCCTATCAGTTCCTCCCGTGTCCGCGCAACATAAGCGTCATAATAAATTCCTTTAACCAGTACAGGAAAAGATAACTCTTCGGGCATTTGTTTTAGCGCGGCAACATCATTGACACTCCAAGTAAAAGGAACATTTATTTTGGCCGAAGTCAATGTTTCAGCTATCATTCTTTTATCGCGTCTTTTCAAATTGTCTATTGTTGGTAGATAAACCGATATTCCTATCGATTTAAGTTTGTCCTGCAATAAAATCAAATTTTCCAATTCCGCATCCAACGCAGGAATAATCATGTCAATGCCGGACAATCCCTCTCTTTGACGACTTTGCTGAATTTGTATGCATCGCTCCCAGAAACTTTCAGGCCCCAATGATGGATAAGGTAAAATATAGACCGCTTCCAGCAAATCGTCCATAAAGTTGCCTGGCTCCAAAACATCATAAGCTAGTCCAATTAGCTTCAAATCTCGCCCGCTTTCTTTTAGGGAGCGCATTATTGCGACACCTGGCCCGGGGCTATCAACTGCATTCATACCAGAAATAGCAATAGTGAAAATTTTTTTTTTGTTTT
>CAZCVM010000386.1:0-3229 GCA_964501965.1 uncultured Leptospiraceae bacterium
GAAGGAAAAAAATATTCATGGATCACCGGCTTTTATTGGACTTTGACGGTTATGTCAACGCTTGGTTTTGGAGATATAACATTCACCGGCGACTTGGGCCGCTTCTTTTCCATAGTAGTTCTTCTTTCCGGAGTTATATTATTACTAGTACTTTTACCATTTACCTTCATTCAATTCTTTTATGCGCCCTGGATTGAAGCGGAAAAAAAATCCCGCACCCCTCGCCAATTGCCGGAAAAAATGAACAACCATATTATCCTAACAGCATACAATCCGATGATATCCGCGCTTATCGAGCACCTCAACCGATTTCAGCATGAATACACAATCATTGTCGATGATATCCAGCGTGCTCTGGAGCTTTATGATATGGGCTACAAAACATCAGTCGGCTATATAGATGATCCGGCAACCTATCGTCTTATGCGGGCAGATCAGGCTGCCATGATCGTTGCTGCCAATAGCGATGAAATGAACACCAATGTGGCCTTTACGGTGCGCGAGATCAGCCCAACGGTTCCGGTCATTTGTTCCGCCGACTCCAAAGATTCTGTTGATATTTTGACGATGGCTGGCGCAAATATTGTACTCCAATTCGCGGATATGCTGGGCAGGTCATTGGCTAGACGCACTATCGGCGGAGATACCAGAGCCAATATTATCGGAACATTTGATGATTTGGTCATAGCGGAAGCACCTGCTATGCGTACCCCACTGACCGGCAAGACCCTGGCCCAAAACCAATTGCGAGAAATCATTGGGGTCACAGCAATTGGAATATGGGAACGCGGAAAATTTGCTATACCAGGACCAGAGACAATGATCACAGACAGATCCGTATTGGTATTGGCTGGTTCCCATACGCAAATGAAAAAATATGAAGAATTTATGTGCATCTACCAAACATCTTCTCAACCGGTCATCATTATTGGTGCGGGCCGAGTGGGCCGCGCAGTGTCTGAAGACTTTGTGAACAGGAATATTCAATACACTATGATCGATAAAAATCCAAAATATGAAAATAAACATAAAAAATTTATCTCCGGCAATGCCGCAGATATTGCGATTATGGAGCAAGCGGGAATCCAACAGGCACCAGCAGTTATTTTGACCACGCATGACGACGCGACCAATATTTACCTGACAAAGTACTGCCGCAGCCTAAGGCCGGACATACAAATCATTTGTCGCGCAAATGTTGATCGAAATGTCTCTACACTGCATCGTGCTGGAGCGGATTTTGTGATGTCATTTGCCGCTTTGAGTGCCAGCACCATTTACAATTACCTGAAAAGCTCGCAAATCCTTATGCTGGCGGAAGGTCTCGATATTTTCAAAGTACCTGTACCAGCAGCACTAATCGGCTTGACCCTGGCTCAATCACAAATACGACAAAAAACCAATTGTAATGTGGTGGCCATAAAAGGCCCCAATGGTATGGAAATCAATCCAGATCCAGAATCGCCGTTGACACAAGACAATGAAATATTGCTTATAGGCGACACAGAGGCGGAAAGTAGTTTTCTCAAACGATTCACATTGTAATTTTCAATCTGATTTTCAATCATAGTGAGGAAAAAATAGGCCTTCTTTCTTTGGTTTTTGTTTTTAAATAACTATTTTTAAATAACTATTTGACATCACCTGGAAAAAAGCTGCAATTTGTTTCCATATTGACTTGTTATCAGCAAAAAGGAAGGCTTATGTTGCCCCAAATACACAACCCCAAAAAAAATACAATTCCAGCAAAATTAATCTTCAACCTGTCACTTTGTTTTGCTTTAATTTTTCTCGCGCATCCCCTATTCGCTCAATCAAAGGGCGGTTCCCATATTACCCACAAAAAAACACTCATTCCTGTCCCCAAAAACCATATCTTGCTTCATTATACCATTAATCCAGAAACATCCGTCTGGGCCATCCTGGTAGCCCAAAGAAACGAAAACAGCAAATATAAACACACTGAGTTTTATAAGCACCAATTGATCACCCAACATCAAACCCGACATTTGCAGGATGTATGGCATACAAAGACCCGTATTTTCATATCCAGAAACGGCAAAAACTACGCGCTCATCAATTTTGTGGATGGCGGCTGGAGTATTAGATTTTCCGGAAAAAAACCCAATAGTTTCTTTTCCTGGCACAAGCCCATAGCATACTATGACGATGGCGATATTGTAGTCATTTATGTATCCAAATACGGCAATGAACTAATTCAAACTCGAATCAAATAACTATATTATTCCATAAAACAATGAAATCAATAAATTCCATGAAATCTATGAACATGCTAGCTCTAAGAATAGCATTGCTATACAGTTTAGCTGGGATTTCCTGGGTAATTATTACGGATTATCTTGTTGCCGCCTACCCTGATCTACTCCAGGAAATTCCCTACCTCAACCAATTTAAAGGCATGTTTTCTTTTATTTTAGCCGGGCTGGTACTGTTTATTCTATTGAAGAAAGAAATCAGAAAACGCAAAAAAACCCTGAATCTCTTACAGGTGTCAGAAAAGAATTACAAAAATCTTTTTGTCGAAAACAAAAGTGCTATGCTGCTCATTGACCCTGAGACTGGAAATATTCTTTCCGCCAATGAAGCTGCCATCCGTTTTTATGGTTATTCTTTGGAGCAAATGATGGCAGCCAACCTAAGAGATCTACAAGATATCAGCAGCACAGAGCTTATCTCCATCATTGAATACGCTTTATCTGAAAAGCAAAATCATTTTTTTACGCGTCATAGAACAGCGCATAACGAAACTTTGGACGTTGAAATATTTTTAAGTCCAGTTATTATGAACAATAAAAAAATCCTCCATTCCATCATTCACAATATTTCCCAACAAACCAGACTGGCCCAACAATTGTCAGAATCCAAAACCCGTTTCAAAATATACTTTGACAATTCCCCTACTGCTATGCTAATATTTGATGATTATGGCTCCCTATCTTATGCCAATTGGTCAGCCCGTGTTTTGCTTTCATTCAATACCGAGTCTATGGATCAAAAAAATACTACAAAAGCATCCAAATCAATGAATTATTCTGACCTGGAACTAAACCAATTTTTTCCAGATCCCGAAATCAATCCATTAGCCTTATTGCACAAAAAAAATAAACTCAATCTGGAGACCATGGCACAAACAAAAGACGGACAAAAAATTCCGATCCTTTTGTCTGTAGCACGAATAAATCCGGCAGAAAGTATTGCCTATTTCTGG
>CAZCVM010000387.1:0-3224 GCA_964501965.1 uncultured Leptospiraceae bacterium
TGCATCGGTCGTTTGCGGCAAGCGCGAATTTGAGCGTGCGTTGCTGGTTGTTCCGATCGCGTTCGGGATCGAGAGTGCGCCCATTGGCTGTCACTTCCCCACTGCGGCACCTGCTGGTCCTGCTTCAGCGCGAGCGTCTTGAGCGCCACCGCGGCGAACACGTCGCCACCAGCGACCCGCCCTTGGCGCGGATCATCTCCGACAACCCGATGCGCCCGACGAGCGCTCGGCCAGGGAAGTCACCATCGTCGGGCGGATCCGGTGGCTCGCGGTGGAGATGTCAGACATCAGCGGCGAAACCGGCTGCCCGGTCTCGATTGCTAACGAGCGTGAGGTGGCCGTTTGACCGCATCGTGTCGGCGAGAGTACGGTTGCGCCGGCCGGGAACTCCATCCAAACTCCTATGACCAACGGAGGATGATGGTCGTGTCGGACGGACATGGAGATGTTTCCAAGGCGGCGTTGCTGACCGAGGGGGAGCGCGCAAAGAGCGTCGTCATCTCCGATCCCTTTCGGCCGGATATGCCGATGATTTACGTAAGCGACGAGTTCGAGGCTCAGACCGGGTATTCGCCCGATGAGGTGCTCGGGCGGAACTGCCGTTTCTTGCAGGGGCCGGGGACAGATCCAAGGGCCGTTCAGGCCATCCGCGAGGCCCTTGCCGCGGAAACAGAGATCACCATCGACATCCTGAACTATCGCAAGGACGGAACGGAGTTCTGGAACCGTCTCCGCATACGGCCCCTGTTCGATGATAGGGGCAAACTCCTGTATTTTGTTGGAGCACAGAACCCGATCCCGGCCGAGGAGGCACGACCCTATCCGATCGAAGCGGTCTTTGACTGACTTGCAAGCGGTGGGCTCTCTGTCGAGCGAGAAGCGGTCGCTCGGCCGCACCGCCACACCTCACTTATGTCTGCGAACGGATCCGCCGTGAGGGCGTCCGGTGCTGACGGCTCGCTTGCCACGCATCGCAAGGGAGCGTTCGTTCAGGACGTGCAGATCGGCGCGATTCGCGAGGACGGCCTCACCAAAAGCGATTGCCTCGCTCAGCACGCGGTCTTCGGCATTCGACCAAGCCGGTGGATTGATGACGTCGCGCCAGGGGCGTCCGCATGCATTGTCGAGCAGCACGCGCGCAAAGCAGTGATCGAAGCGGATCGGCCACGACCGGCCCGGATCGCCAGCAGCCGAAGGGAGCCTGCGCTCGACAAGGTCTCGCCAACGCCCTCGGACGTCTACCATGGCCAACGGGATCGACGGATCGCAGCTCTGGGACGAAACACAGGCCATGGTCGCGTCCCGTGCCGACCCCGAGGTGGCCACGTCACCCCTGCAAGACCGGCGTCTTGCCGAGGTACTCATCCGACACGATCTGCTTGACGAGGAAGTCGGCGACATCGGCGCGCGAGATGAAGCCACACCGCCATTGCCCCGGGTCCACCAGGACGTCGTAACGCTCAGTCTTCGGTCTGTTGGTAAGAATTCCGGGGCGCGCTATGACCCAGTCCAGTCGGCTTTCCTTGATGATCCGTTCCTGGATGTCCTTGTCGTCGTAGGCGCGCCCGAGAAACATTTTGAAGGCGATGTTGTAGAAGATGTTGCCACGATTTCGGCTGTCGCCGGCGCCAAATCCGGTCAGGCAGATCAGCCGCTTGACGCCCGTCTCTTCCATCGCCCGGACCAGGATCCGGGTTGCCTCCGAGAACAAGCGAACAGGCTTGAGGATCATATCCGGGCCGGCAGCGACCCCAAGAGTTTGGATGACCGCATCCATGCCCTCGAGGGCCCTTCGCACGGCGGACGGATCCAGCGCATCGCCAGCGAATGTCTCCAAATTCGCATGCCGAATTGGGATAGAGGATGCCGACCGCGCCATGGCGCGGACCGTGTGGCCGGCCTCGAGCGCCTGCTTCACCGTCTCAAGTCCGATCCCGCGGCTGGCGCCCATGACCAGAACGTTTGCCATCGATTTTCTCCCTCACAGATCTCCAACAGGGCCACACCTGACACGCTTCCCGTCGGATCAGCCAGTCGCTGGACTTTGTCATCGGTTGAACTGCGAAGCTCGTACTGTTGGTTACGCGGTATACGAAATGATGAGGGGACTCCGATGACTGTGGCACCCGCATTTGTCACGTCCAGCGCGAACAGCGGCGTCCGTTTCGAGCCCACGAGAGCCGCGGGGCTCGCACGCCTCGACGCGTTCGTGCCTCACGCCGGACGTCAGTATGCCGAACGACGCAACTTCGATTTCGGTCCCGATCAGCGCGACAATGTATCGCGCTTGTCACCGTGGGTGCGCCACCGTCTCGTCCGCGAAGACGAGGTCATCCGATCGATCCTCGGCCGGCACAGCTTTCGCTCAGCCGAAAAGTTTGTTCAAGAGGTTGCTTGGCGGACATACTGGAAGGGCTGGCTGGAAATGCGGCCGTCCGTCTGGACGCGCTACCGGAACGCCTCCGATGCGCGCATCCGCAAACTCGACGACGACAACGATCTGAGATGCCGCTGGGAGGATGCGACGTCCGGCCGGACCGGGATATCCTGCTTTGATGCCTGGGTCCGTGAACTCGTCAACATCGGGTATCTTCACAATCATACCCGCATGTGGTTCGCCAGTATATGGATCTTCACGCTGGACCTTCCCTGGGAACTCGGTGCCGACTTCTTTCTGCGGCACTTGCTCGACGGCGATCCCGCGTCCAACACGCTGTCCTGGCGCTGGGTGGCCGGGCTGCACTCAAAGGGCAAGACCTACCTCGCCCAGGCCGGCAACATCTCGACGTTCACCGCTGGCCGGTTCCAGAACGTGCGCGGACTGGCGACGGTGGCCCCTCCGCTCTCGGACGACTGGACGGCCGCGCCCGCCGCCCTCCCTCCGGCGGGCGGATTGCTGACCAACAAGGCCTTTGGTCTGCTCGTCACCGAGGACGATTGCGACCCGCTCAGTCTGTGTCTTCCCACCGACCGGGTGCACGCGGCAGCAGGAATCGCCATGACCCACCGGCGGTCGTCTCTGCCGGCAGCAGAGCAACCGGCTGCGTTTTCCGCCGGCGCTATCGCGGATGCCCTTGAAAGAACACGCGATGCGTCCGGCTGTCCGATCGAGGTGCTCTCGTCGGACGTCCGTGCCGAAGACGTGATCGACTGGGCCCGATCGGCTGGGGTCGACGAAATCGTGACCGGCTACGTCCCCGTCGGCCCGACCAGGGATTGGCTTG
>CAZCVM010000388.1:0-2922 GCA_964501965.1 uncultured Leptospiraceae bacterium
GGATTGGCCGGTTTCAACACAATGCTCTTTTCTCCGGCCTCCTCAGATTGGTAAAAATATTTCAATGTTGCCTCGCCATTCCACAAAGTAGCCACAATCTTGCCATTGGCTAAATTGTTGGGGTCAATCATCGGATCAATAGCTACAATATCGCGATCCAAAATACCCGCGCCAGACATACTCTCGCCGCGAACACGCAAAGCAAAAATATTTTTTGACCGGCGCAAATATTTCAAGGGCAGATCAATAATAGCCTCACGATTTTCTTCCGCCAAAATCGGAAAACCTGCTGCTATATTGCCGACCAGAGGAATGGACACAAACTCTTTATCCAAAGAATCATCACTTTGCGAAGATAGCTGATTTTTGGAGCGCAAATAAGCGGCAAAATCCGCGACAAATTGCTGCTGCGGCCAATCCAAATGCCGCAAAACGCCCGCAAGTTGACCCCATTGGCCGGACTGGTCACGGTCATTGGTCAAAAACATTTCTCCCTCACCGGCCAGCAGCCAATTGGCATTGACCTGGAAATGCTTGACCAATATCGGAATCCAGCGCGTGGGTATAGCTTTGGTGCGTCCTTTGACGACCTCTGTCACAGCATTCGGGCTGACTCCCAAAATACTTGCCAGCTTCTTTTGCGATACAGACAACTGTTCCAAAAGCAACACAAAACGATCCATTTTCAAAGCCTCTTTCATTTGTTCGTCTTTTTTGATTTATTTATTTATTTATTGTAGAATAATGTTTCTTCTATATTAACAAATAAAATTTCAATTTCAATTTCAATTTCAATTTCAATGTCACAATATCTCAATATCACAATGTCACAATGTCACAATGTCACAATGTCACAATGTCACAATGTCACAATAATTTAACAAAAAATACAATATCCCATCCTATTCCAAAGCAATATTATTGTAGGCAAACCAAAAGTAAAGAAAAAAAACATAAATTCTGTATTTTTTTGCTTGAAAACACAGCAACACTGTATTTTCATTGGCTTCAAAAAAAATAGCTAACAAATCGCGAAAATCAGCTAAAAAAGGAGCTTTCTCATGTCCATACCACAAAATCCAGTCTCTTTATTTCAATCCATAGACACCTGGCAGCCGCGCGGCCTGGCAATGATCACTGGCAATAAAGGGGTCAGCCAATTGTCTCACTTATGGATCGCTCATCTGGCCATGCAGGATCGACCTGTATATATCATAGACTGCGCCATTCGATTCAATGTCTTTGTCATTGCCGAGGAAATCTTGATCAACAATATGCAGCCAGAAATCATTTTGGGCAATATCCTGATCCGGCGTGATTTTACGCCATACCAGCTTTTGACCACAATGAAAGAAATACTGGCCAATCCCGGGCCCTACACTTACTTTTTTCTTTCTCCGACAAAACAGTTTTTTGACAATGACGTAGCCAAACAGGAGGGCCTATTTCTATTGAACAAAATGCTGGAAATGTTTGCTCAGATGCGGCAACAAAAAATACCGGCGTTAATAGTAGAAAAAGCCAATTATCGCCACCCACATTTCCAGCATATTTATCCAAAGCTCATGCAATTGGCAAGTCCGGTATGGCAAGTCACACCTGAGTACAGCATTGACCACCCCAAACCAGGCTTCTTATTTGCTGGTTAACTTTTACATATAATGATTTATACACTATTTTGAAAAAGTCGTAGAAAAAAGTCATAGAAAAAAATCATAGAAAGTCGCAGAAAAAAAATGGGCAGAACAATCCAGCCATATTCTATTCAATTGGAACGCATGCGAGACCGGTTCTCAAAATTTCGTCGTTCTTTGCGCCGCGAAGACCAAGAAATATTTGACGAAATGTTTCGCTTTGCCAAGGCCAATGTTCAGGCCGGAGTCATGGCAGCGGCTCCCAACCCCATGGACTCCATATTGCTTTCTATCTTACTCGAACAGCAACGACAAATCCAGCAACTGCAAACGGATTTACAAAAACTCAAAAACAATGGTCCAGAAATCCAAAAACAAAATGAAAACTGATCCGGCTTTGTACACAAAAACCATCACTGGCTATGTTTTCGATGTTTATTATTTTGAAGAAAAAATTTTTTTATGGATCAAAGACGACACAGGAGCCATGCACTTTTTGTACGATATTTTTTTTCCGGAAATATTTATTCACGGCAACGCCACTACAACGAAAAAATTTATCCATCGGCTATATGAACTGGAAGTCTTGGCTCAAAAGCCCCAATTTGTGACCAAAAGACTTTTTTACAGCAACCAATGGCAAAAAGTGATACGCCTCAAAATAAAAAAAACATCATTCCTGCGTACCATCTACCAAAAGCTATACCATTTTTTTGACACTCTGGATATATACCATTCAGACATAGAAATACCTTCCTATTATATGCTTAGCAAAAATATATTTCCCCTGGCATACGTCTCCGCCCAGTTTGAATCCAGTCCAGCCCAACACCAGGCAAAAAAACTATTGGCCATTGCCGCCTTATTTGCCAAGCAGCAATACCATTACCGGCTTCCCGAATTCAAAATAATGTCTTTGTCCTGCAAACAAAGTCACCGTTTGCCTTTGAGCACTGACAATCCTTTACTGATCCAAATCCAACCAAAAGACAGTGCCTCTACGGCCCCGATTGAGCTGCCTCCCGGGCCGGATATGTTTTGTGTTTTGAATGACATATTGCGTGGCCATGATCCTGATATCATCCTTTCTTCGTTCGGTGATCAAAAAATATTTCCCTATTTATTCCAGATGGAAATGCGGCACAAAAAAAAACTTTTTCTGGATAGAGACACAAATGAAGTATACCGCAAAATAATCACCAAAGGCACCAGTTTCCAAACTTACGGTATGATGATTTACAAAGCTCCCTCCTACCCATTATTTGGACGCTGGCACATAGACAGCTCC
>CAZCVM010000388.1:2932-3194 GCA_964501965.1 uncultured Leptospiraceae bacterium
GTCAAATATTCGGCGTCATTGAGCTGGCGAGATTAAGCTGTTTGCCGATTCAAAAAATGGCCCGCGCTTCCACTGGTACAGCATTGACATACATGGAAATAGAAAACGCCTTTACCATGGGCTATCTCATCCCCTGGCAAAAAAGCAGCGTGGAACAGGCCAAAACAGCTTAC
Organism: uncultured Leptospiraceae bacterium; assembly: GCA_964501965.1. GTDB lineage: Bacteria > Spirochaetota > DYNZ01 > DYNZ01 > DYNZ01 > CAZCVM01. The sequence continues at coordinate 3,106 of CAZCVM010000388.1, forward strand.
GATCTTTTGCAAATCGACAAAGGCGGACTCGTGTTTGAACCCGACTTGCGGGATGGTATTGTTTTCACCAATGTCCAGCAACTGGATTT
>CAZCVM010000389.1:0-2661 GCA_964501965.1 uncultured Leptospiraceae bacterium
TATTGATGTTCAGCAGATACAGGCCGCTGTTAATGCCCTCGAGCTGCAGCTGCTGTGCCTGGTTCTCGCGAAGGCTGAGGTTGTTCCAGCTCGCGACCGTACGGCCCGTGAGATCCGTGAGCGTAACACGTGCGTTGTTTAATGCGGCATTGCTGCGGATCGTGATTTGATCGCTGGCGGGGTTAGGGTAAATCGCAAGCGTTGCGCCGAGTACATCTGCGCGCGAAACATCGATGACACTGGGGTCGCGGAAGAACGCAATGTAAACATCGCGGTTGCCGAAGTGGTCAACCGAAACGCTGCCGATATCGAAGCTGCCTTCGTTTGGGCCGGTAGTGGCCACATGGCCAAAGTCATCGACTGTGATGGCCGAGGCGCGCTCGTTGCTGGCGCCGCCATAGCCTGTGCCATACAGTGTGGTGCCCGTCTAGTCGACAACCATCATAAACGCGTCGGTACCACCGACAGCCTTGTACTCAAAGCCATCGCCCATGTCCAGGGTGTCTCTCACCCAGCCGCTAACGTAGGCATTGCCGTCGGTGTCAACATCTAAACCCAACGCGCGGTCGTTGCCGTTGTTGCTGTGCACGTTAATCAATTCGATGGTACCATCTGTGTCAAAGAGCAGTACAAACGGCGCCTCGGCACCAACTCCGTCAGTAACCGTGAAAGTTGAGTCGCCAAATGCAACGCTACCGTAAGGAATTACGGTGCCAGCCGCCCACAGCTTGCCGCTGTTGTCGTCGAAATGCACCCCATTCCCGAGCTGGTTCTGATTATTGTCGACCGGAATGCCATAATCGAATGCTAGCGTATCATTGTAGACCACAAAGAAACCATTGCGCCCTGTGCTTGTAAAATTCAGGTTATCGATCGCCACGTCGTCATCGAAGCCCAAGGCACCCGAAGAAGTTGTAAAACCTGCTATGGCCACTTTGCCGCCGTCGGCTGCGGTGTAATCGAGGTCTAAAATACTCTCATCGGCGTTACCCACTGCGCGCTGGGCTTTCTGGAAAGCGCCGGCACTATTGTAGCGTACCACGAACAGGTCTTGCGTGCCATTTCCGGACAAATTTGCGTCGGTGTTGGTGTTGTCGTCTAGGTCTAGGTTCAAAACGGAGGTGCCAACATAAGTACCGGCGACATATATGTCATTGTTGGCACCAAAATCGACCTTAGCGCCCGAGGCCGACGCCGTACTGGCATCGGTGGACTTCAGCCACACCGTTGTACCGTCTGGGGCAAGCCGCCAAACGAAAAGCTGATCGCTGGTGACATCAATTTGGGCGTTTTCCACCCCATTTTCGGCGACTTCGCCTGTAACCAGACCCACCACCACCACGTCGCCCGTGGGTGTAACTGCAACGCCGTTGGCGCGTGCACCACCGGTGAGGTTTGAGTTGTTGTTGCCCAGCGAGCGCTGCCAGAGCACGGTGCCGGCGGTGTCGAATTTGACAACAAACGCACCGGTGCGGTTGTTGCCAGATGACAACGTGTTGACAGTGGCATCAAACGTGAAGTCCCCGGCAAAGTAGCCCACGATGTAACGGTTGCCCTCGGCATCGGTGGCCATATCCAGCGATTCATCATTGAAATTTTGTGTGCCTGCTACATTGGCCCACTGAATCGCGGGCTGTGCGGCGGCCCAGCCAAAGCTGAGCAGAAAAATTAAACTAAGTAAAATTCGTAACATGTGTTGTTGCATTTTAGTTGTAGTTGAAAACAATGCAATCTGGTGAGGCGGCAATTCGCCCGCTATGGTAATCAAGCGCCGATGCTCATGCTGAGCATTCTTCCGAACGGCGGGTTTCGTCGAACGAAATGCAGCAATAAGTTTCCAAAAGAAGTGCTACGAATAGCGGCACTTTCGATACAAAAAAAGCAGCCCACCCCTTTTCAGGGCGGGCTGCCAAATGCAAATCAACTATTACGTCTTTGGTAGTGCTCGCTCTGCGTTTAGCGTACCGCGATGCGCTGCTGGGCACGGAAGCCCTCGCCACGCAGTTCGAGGATGTAGAGGCCAGTGGCCACATCGTTAAGCTCCAGCGTGTTCGAAGCGCCGGCGGTGGTGTTCAGCACGTCCCAGGTCTGGATGGTGCGTCCGCTGACGTCCATCAGTACGGCCGAAAGCGCAGTGCGCTGGGCGGCTTCAAACGCGACGAAGAGCGTGCCTTCGGTCGGGTTGGGGTAGACGCTGATGCCACGGTTTGACAGGGCACTGGCCACACTTGAAACACCGCTTACCGTAAGGGTTGCCGCGTCGGAGGTCGTTGTTTGGTTGTTGCAGCCGCCTGTTACTTCAACAGTATAGTCGCCTTCATCTGCCGCAGCAGCGTTCGAGATAGTCAGCGTAGCCGTGTTGGCACCGCTGATGCTACCGCCGTCTGTCAGGGCAACGCCGTCTTTCAGCCACTGGTAGCCAAAAGCGTTGGCAGCGCTGGCTTCAACCGTGAAGCTGGCATTGTCGCCGGCGTTAACCGTTAAATCGGCGGGCTGGAGGTCGATCACCGGGAAGTTCGTGCCAGTAGCCAAGATAGCAGGGTTGGTCAGAACCGTATCGCAGGTGCCGCGAATAACCACTCGGAACTGATTGCCCAGTTGATTGGGATTATTGGCCACCTGGAAGCCGTAGCCCGGACTTGTCCAATTTGAACTACCGAA
>CAZCVM010000389.1:2672-3192 GCA_964501965.1 uncultured Leptospiraceae bacterium
CCCCTCCACATCTACGGTATCCATCGTGCTAAAGAAAGTGATGAGGTTCGCTATCGAACAGACATAGAAGGTATCCGGGAAATCCTGAACAATGTAGATCGATTGGTCAGAAGACAGAATCGTGGTGTCGCTGCTCGTGCCGCAGGCATCGGTGATGTTCACGACATACTCGCCTTCATCAGCGGTGCTGAAGTTGGGAATCGCGAGTGCCGGTTCGTCGGTCTGTGTGGCAATCAGGTTGCCATCTTTGAACCATTCGTAGGTGGCAGTTCCGGCAGTAAGGATGCTCGGACGAATGTGACCGGCGCTGCCCAGACAGCCGCCAGTCGTATCAAATAAAGAGGCGACTGTCGTGTCGTTCACCGCAAGCGTAAGCGAGTCTCCCTCTGCAAAGAAGAGCGCAGTGCCGCAGTTGTTGGTGGCTTCCAGAATGTAGTCGCCAGCGTCGGTATCAGTAGCGTTGGTTAACGTGAAAGCTTGGCTGGTTTGGCCTGCAACTGGGTTGAAGGTTTCAGCATCA
>CAZCVM010000390.1:0-3178 GCA_964501965.1 uncultured Leptospiraceae bacterium
TTTGGCGATAGGTTCAAACAATCCAGATGAAAGATTTGATTATTTGATCACAGTAAAAGACGCGGCCAAGCATTTGCTCAATGTGATCAATGATATTTTGGATTTTTCACGTATTGAAGCCGGATATATGCAGATAAACAATTCGGATTTTGATTTGCATTGGCTGATTCAATCCATTGGCCATACTTTTCAATTTCAAGCCAAAGACAAAGGGCTGCAATTTTTTCTCCATATTTCTGATTCTGTGCCCCGTTTTATTTATGGCGATGAAGTGAAACTACGCCAAATAATTTTCAATTTGATTGGCAATGCCATAAAATTTACTTCCCAGGGCAGTGTAACCATTGCCGTGGATTTGGTCAACAACCATGAGCTGCCCGCGGAAATGGAAGGGTATCCGGTATATATCCCAGATATCAGCAAAAAATGTGAGCAAATGAATGCGCAACAAATGGATATATTTAAAAAGAATGAGGTCTGCCTGGTTTTTACCGTGCGCGATACTGGTATGGGAATCCCTGAAAAGCAATTGGCAGATATTTTCAATCGATTCGCTCAAGCGCATTCCGGCTTGACCAGACAGCATGGCGGGACAGGATTGGGGTTGGCTATTACAAAGCATTTGGTAAAAAATCTGGATGGAATGATCAAAGTTCAGAGTTTGGAAGGTCATGGTACTTCATTTTATGTATATTTGCATTTCAAGAAAGGCCAAAATCAGGTTCCTCGAAAAATAGTTGACAATCCTATGGAGCAAAGCAAAATTAATCTGCGGATTTTGGTAGCTGAAGACAATGCTGTCAATATTAAACTGATTTCTGTTATCTTACAAAAGATGAATCATGAGGTCACTATAGCCACAAACGGGATAGAGGTATTGGATGCTTTGACTTTGCGGGATTTTGATCTAGTGTTAATGGATGTCGAAATGCCGGAAATGGATGGCATTGAGGCCACACGCCGTATCCGGCAAGGCGAATCAGGTGAGCAAAAAAAGAACATTCCGATCATTGCTTTGACGGCCCATGCTGTGGAAGAGTTTCGGAAAAAAAGTGCGGACGCTGGTATGGATGGTTATATCACAAAGCCATTGGATGTGAACCAGTTGAGAAAGGCACTGGATAAAATTGTTCCTTAGTATATACTGCTGGGAGAATGCATGATACGTAAATTGCTTTGGTGCAAATATTTGTGCGGCATTTTTTTTGTTGTATTTGTTTTGTCCGCGTTCAATGGTATCGAAGACTGGGTTTTTATGCGCGATAGCCAGAACAATGAGTACTACAGAGATAGCCGAGGCAAAATGGTGGTGCTGGGAAAATTTCAAGAAAACCGCCGGCCAGTTTCCGCCCAAAATGCTGAGTTTTATTTTCATCAGGCTTTGACCCTGTTGTCCCAGCCGGAAAAGCGGCCCAAACTGCGGGCGGTTCGTTACCTGAAAGAAATATTGCTTTTGCCCAGTGCTCAAGCAAGTAAATGGCAAAAGAAATCCGCTCATGCGATCAATTATTATCGGCGTATTTGGGGCGATCATTTTACCAATTTAGAAAAGAATATTCATTATCTTCGTTATGAAGATTTGGATAAAAAGGAAATCTTTTTGTATTTGCCGCATGCTTTTCTTTCCGTCCGCTATCCGGCCCAATGGAAGTATTTGGAAATGCGCATGGTCAAAGAAAAGTACACCCATTTGCATGCGGTACTTATCGGCAACAAGGGGGTGCCCGTGGAACAGATGGTTATAGCCTATGACAGATTTGTGCCACTGACATTTACTAGTGTGCAGCAATACCGTGAGTTGTGGCATCAACGTATGACTACAAAGCAATACCGGCGCGTACAAGCCGAGTCATGGCTGACCAATGGCTTGAGTGATCGGTTTCGTTATATTATTTTTCCGTTGCGGCGTCTGGATTCGGATGTTGTTTTTTCAGAGCAAAATTTGCCAAACCAGCATCGTTTTCAGAAAAAAAATCTCGCTGGCATGGAACATTACTTACGGCAAAAAAATTTTGGTTATTATATATCGTGGACAGTGGATCAAAAATATTTTGACGCGAGTCTTGGTAAGTTTAGAAAAATTGTAGATTCGATAAAGGTAAATCCATGAGTTTAGGAAAATCTATCCATTCTTTTGTCCAGAGTGGGGAAGAGCTAAGCCCAGCGGATGTATTGCGTTTGCAGTCCCTGGAAAAAGATTTTTCAGACCAAAAATTTGCCTGGTATTTGGAACCTGTGGAAGTAGATACTTTTATCAAAGAAGAATCCCGTTTTGATGTGACGATAGAATTGCTGCGTATTGTGCTGCCGCCGGTATTGCCGTTGACAAACACGCAAAATAGTGCTGAGGTTTTTTCTACCTTTGTGTTTGATCATTCGCGAGAAAACAATAAACCCATTTCGTTGTTGGAGATTCTTGATCCGCAAATACAATCACGGTTTGCCGATAAAAACCCGGAGCTGATAGAGTTCCATGAAACCATGCGGCATACTTATCAAAAAGTGTACAAGCAGTATGAACCTTTGCTGGAGTTGTTTGACGAGCAAGTTGTTATGGGTCTGGAGGGCAATGCTCATGCGTTGCGGCGCGCTGCGTATGTGACAGAAACATTGCTCAAATTTGAGCCGTCATTGATTTCTCTGGAATATGTGGGAGATTTTCATACTTACAACTTAAATTGGCTGTTGGAAAAAATGAATCAGACACGCGTGTTGATCAATCTGGAAGCTGACACAGTGGAGTTTTTGATCAAACGTTGCGATTTGTATTCTGGTCATTATGTGTACGATGATGAATACCAGCGTTTATCCGCATTGTTTTTGCACAAAATACGCAATGAATATTGACTATTCTTTCATTTTTTGTTTTTGCTTTGTTTATTTTTTTAATAAGCATGATATATTTTTATATTCAGAAATTTAGATATTAAAAAATTTTGATAAGTAAAAATACTATTCAAAAATACTATTCAAAAAATCAGGGTATCTTGAGGGTTTTTAGAGCATCCAGAATGGATACTTTTTTGTCTTTGAACAATGAATATGGTCCTGCTGCCTCGCAAAGATAAAGATTGTCGCCGGAAGTAAACACAGCCGTCAAATAAGCATAATCTTTGTTATTGTACCGGTACAGAGATAGCAAAAAGTGACCTTTTTTTTGCGGATTGTCAATCAACCC
>CAZCVM010000391.1:0-638 GCA_964501965.1 uncultured Leptospiraceae bacterium
TTTGCATAGATTTTTAATCAGGAATCTGATCCTGTGTCAGAACCAATCTGATACCAATCGAGATTGCGAGTGATGTACATTACAAAAGCCAAAATCCCAAATAACCCGATCGAACCGATCAACAGCGCATAATCCTGATTGATCAGCAAAATATACAAATAACCATAAAGCAGGGCAATGATACTTCCCATAGTCAATCCTTTGTTCCGCGCTCCCAATATTTTTACTGTATAACCAGTTATCAAAAGCACGATTGCTATGGCTGCCACAATATAAGCTAAAAAGAAATAACTGTGTTCGGATATCGCAATCAGCAATAAATAAAATATCGTCATCGCGAAACCGACAAGCAAATATTGGATAGGATGCACTTGCTTTTTGCCAAATATTTCAAACAAAAACACACTCAAAAATGTCAGCAAAATAAAAAGCATCACGTATTTGATCGCGCGCATCGATTTTTGATAAAAATCAACGGACATGAACAATTTTACCCCTAAACTCGCGGAATGCATTTTTCGGGTGATATGCTTATCAAAGTATTTCCAGGACTGGGGAAAATTGCGGCCAAAATATGCGATATCCCATTGAGCCTGAAAACCTTCCTTGGTGATACTGTGTTTGGTGGGCAAATAATT
>CAZCVM010000391.1:648-1016 GCA_964501965.1 uncultured Leptospiraceae bacterium
TGCCCTCAAAGCTTGGATCCGGCCAATTCGACGCAATATTAATCTTGGTGGATTTGCCCAGGGGCACAAAAGAAAGTGAGTCACTTCCTTTTAGCTGGATATTGAAAGAAAAATTGTTCTTTTTTTTGCCAGACACATTGCCTACCATAGAATGTATCCCTGTCTGAAAATAGGAATTGTCGCTCACTCCAGGCAGAAATTTCTTCTGCTGCCCATTCCATGATAGCAATAAATCCTGATTGACTCCCCGCGTGTCAGGAATACCAATCATAACAAACGCGTCCTGCCAGAGCACATTTTTGTTTGCAATTTTTAATGCAGCAAAATCCGGCTTTTCAAATACGCCAGACACTTTCAATGTCACGCCA
>CAZCVM010000391.1:1026-3148 GCA_964501965.1 uncultured Leptospiraceae bacterium
CGTTTCCTTTTTTGTGAATCCAATGTACCATCCACAATCAACTTTTCCGGCAAAAAATACGCGTGACGCAGCCGCATACGTTGAATATTATTTTTATCTTGGTAATATTTTCGAAAAGGTACAACCATGATAGGGCCGTTTATCTTTTGCGCAAAACCCCATTTGCTACTTACTTCCTGAATGGCTTTGTCCCTGCGGGACTTGCGTTCATGGATCAAAGACTCCACCATAAGCTTTGGGATCAAAAGTACCAGCATTAAAAACCCAATAAAAATCACTTTTGCCAGTACAGAATATCGAAATGTTTCTGCAAGTTTCATACTGTCTCTCCTTTATAAACGGTGAAAATTTGTTTTGTTGAGAACCGCTATTGTAATGAATATACCATATTTCTATGAAAACAATTTGAAGTGTTTGTGAAGTCTTTGAAAAATATCAAGAAAAATTAAAAAAAATAGTTATTTAAATGCAAATCAAAACAGTTGACGTAGAAATCCAGTTTTACGCAATAAACAAAAAAATAGAAATTTGTATACTAAAAGGTGGAAAATATGGCATTAACAGACAAAATCTTGTCTTCTCGCAATTTTTTGCAATTTGGAGGTCAGGGCAGTCCCTATCTCAAAGAAATGACAGATCTATACAACAAGAATCCTGAATTGAAAAAATTCTTTGAAACAGCGTTTACTGCGTTGGAGCAGGAAATGGCACGGGAAAGAGTAAAAAACTCTATGGCACTGCCCCAGGGCTTGCAAATCCGTGAATGGGTCACTAATACTGAAAAAGCACCGGATGAATCCTATTTAAGTGCAGCTTCCGTGTCCATTCCATTGATTGGAGTAGCCCAGTTGGCCAATTTCTTTTTATTTGTAGAAAAGGGCAAAATTTCCGGTGATGCATTAATGAAAATAACTGCTGGTGTGACCGGTCATAGTCAAGGACTCATTCCCGCTGTCTTTGTCGGCCTCGGCTATGATGGGCAAGACCTGTATGACCATGCCGGTCAATATATCAAATATTTGCTTTATTTAGGAATATGCTCTCAAGAAGCTTATGGCCCATTAGAGCTTGATACCCGGGCAAAGCAAAAACTGCAAGAAATGGGTGAAAAAGATATTACCCCTATGGTGGCAAATGTGGGCCCCACTGCCGCAGAACTACAGGCTATGATTGATCAGCTCAATCCGGACTTATCAGACAATGATAAACTCTATTTGAGCCTATCCAATACTCCCAATTCCTGCGTTATCTCAGCCAGGCCGATATCATTATTGAAATTTCGTGAAAAGTTCAAAGACGAATATGACAGCAAAAAATGGAAATTCGTACCCATAAAAACCACGGCTGCTTTCCATTCTCCTTTAATGAATGCCAGCGAAGAGCTTATGGTCAAAGAAATCGACCGGATGAATTTTTCATACCAGGGTTCCCAACTCAAAGTTCCGGTCTATTCTATTCATGATGGACGCAATTTGCAGCAGGATAGCGAATTGGCTATGGTCATGTTTCGTGAAATGGTTCTTCAAGTATTGCACTGGGACAAAGCCACAAAAACATTGCGTGAAGATACTAGCATTGAGAATGTTATTGATTTTGGACCTAGCAAAGTTTCGTCCCGATTAACAGGGGGACATTTGACCAATATGGACAAAGCTCCAGATATATTGTGTCTATCCAATCCAAAAGATTTGAACGCTATTTTTGCTTAGGGCATATTGTTCTATTTGATCAATACTTGACGTTATCAATATCGGCTTTGACTAAGTTGCGCAGGCTTTTAGGCTTACAGTATCCAGGTTTTAGACTTGTACGATACTGTTTTTGACCAGATTGACACAAGTCTCGGCAAATGTTGGTGCGGGCCTCTGACTTTTTGTGGTGAGGGTCTTTGGCCCTCACCACAAAAAAACCCGCATCACTGTGTTCAAAAAAAATAAGGGAACTCATTTTGGAAAAATGATAATGCTTGTTGGGTTACATCAACCTTAAAAGGCGCAACACTTTGTGTTATTTCATTGGGCAATGCCCAGCGATAAGATAAAAACTCCCGTTTGCCATTTTTTTCCAAAGTAATGATTTTTTCATTTTTTTCATCCGATTGATCATCAGATGTTACCCCCAA
>CAZCVM010000392.1:0-3131 GCA_964501965.1 uncultured Leptospiraceae bacterium
TGAATTACGGAAGAGGAGTTCACCTCTTTTTCCAACTGGATTTCGCGCAAATGTACCCCACAATCATGGTCCAACACAACATATCCCCGGAAACCGTACTTTGCGGCTGCTGCAAAAATGACCCGGACGCTCCCAGAGTACCAGAGGCCCGCTACCATATCTGCCGGCGTCGTCAAGGCATAGTGAGTCAAACATTGGATAGCATTTTAAAACGACGTGATTGGCTCAAAAAACGCAAAATCAATACTGCTTTGCCTGCCTCTGAAAGGGAAATAGCAGATGAAAAACAAAAAGCAATCAAATGGTTGCTTGTCACCTCCTTTGGCTATCTTGGCTACCGCAACGCAAAATTTGGCAGATTGGAAAGTCATGAAGCGGTCACTGCCTTTGGCAGGGAAAAGCTGCTCACAGCCAAAGAAATATGCGAAGACCACGGCTGCCGCTTGATCAACGCGATCACCGATTCCTTATTTATCCAATCCAAGCCGGATTCAGCACCTCAGACATTTTTCGAAGTAGCGGAACAGCAATCCACTTACCAAGATCACTGTCATACAAAAATGACCAATCCGCGATCGAAAACCATTGATTTTTTGCAAGAAAAAATCCAAAGGCACACAGGTATCCAAATAGCACTGGAAGGTACATACCTCTGGCTGGTTTTTTTGCCTTCCAAAATAGACGGCAAATCTCCGGTATCCAACCGGTACTTTGGTCTTTTTGACACCGGCGAGCTCAAACTGCGGGGCATTTTCGCGCGTCGCAAAGATATCCCATTATTTTGCAAGAAAGTCCAATTGTCACTTTTACAAATCATGCGCCAGGCAAACTCAATTGCCAATCTGCGTGCTTTGCATGATACCATGCAAAGCACGTTCCAGGAGCACCTAAATCAATTGCTTGCCGGAAATGTGCCGTGGCAAGAACTTTTGCTGCGCAAAACTGTGTCCAAAGATCTGGCAAGTTATCAAGTAACAAACGCCACAGTCCAATGTCTGCGTCAATTGCAAGACCAGGGCATGCGCGTTCAGGCCGGCGAAAAAATACGCTACATTATTCTAAACAAAAAAAAACAGATTTATCTAGCCGAGGAGATAGCATGGCAAAAAATATCATCCGGTGAAAAAATACGTTACGACATGCAAGAATACCAAAAATTGATCATAGAGTCATTCAAAGAAATCTGGCAACCATTCGCGCCGGCCCATTATTTTGACCGTTTACAAAAAAAGCAACTCGATTTATTTGACTTCTAAAACCATGCGAAAACCATCCGAATTGTTTTTCAGGTAAGGCCGACTCCAGTCTCTGGCCGCGCTTTGGCTGTAAGCCGCTGGATATTTCCAGGCACCGCCGCGTATCACGCGATAATAACGGCATTGCCCCTGATTCTCATGCAACCAGGCACGTCCTGTCCGCGGTCCATTCTTGTACGAAAAATGCATACAATCCTGGGTCCATTCCGCGACATTTCCAGCCATATCAAACAAACCAAACGCATTGGCCGGCTTTTTGCCGACCGGTTTAGGTCCATACCTGGCATTTTGCCTATACCAAAAATACGGACCCAATTTTGATTGATGTATAGATATCCTAGATGATTTATTTGATGAATTGGCAAAAAATTGACTGACCATTAAATCAGCAGGCGATTTTTGTTTGCTTTGCGCTAGCCGGACATTGCCCCAATAAAAATTTGTTTTTGTATTCGCGCGGGCAGCGTATTCCCATTCCCTTTCCGAAGGCAACCTGACCCGCGCATCATTTGGTATCGCGAACCTGCCATTGAACCTGGTCAAAAATTTCTGAATCTCATTCCAGGAAACATTTTCCACCGGACAATCCAAACCGCAATTCGCAAAAAAACTAGGATTGGTCCCCATAACGCGCCGCCATATTCTTTGCGTAGTTTCATGGCTGGCCATCCAAAATCCATTGACCTGTACTTTGTGCATTGGCTGCGCGTAAGGCAAACCTGCCTGGCCCATAACAAAATGTCCTGCCGGCACAAAAACAAATAATACGCCGCCGATTTTTTTCGTAGTGAACTTTTGATAGTATTTACGCGTTTGCAGGTCGTCTTTATCGCCTTGGATACCGGGCCGGTTGTTGGAAAACAATCGATCATTTAGCGTGGGATTGGATTTTGCTTTTTTTTGTTTCATGCCATAGCCAATATGACTGGTAGATAAGCTAAACAAAAATAAAAGTATAGCTATCAATACAAAAAAAGGCAAAATCCTGAAAAATAAATTTTTCGTTTCAATCATAAATCTTCTTTTTGGTTAACATGACCCGTGTTGCCTGCCAGAAAATTTTTTGCGCGTTTTTTTCCCCTGGCAAAAAAGCACTACCTGACATAAAGTCCTTGTCAACTGTACCAGAAAAGTTGATCTGACCGGTCGCTGGATCATTCCAAGTGAACTCAATTTTTGTCCCCAACAACTTCGTACTTTGCAAAGGTATTTGATTTGAATTTTTTTTGACAAAACCACTAAACTTTTGGAAACGTTGGTCTACACTGACAAACTCAGAATATTTTTTTCCATTGTATATATATTGAACCTGCCATATCCCGCTGACATTGGCTGGCATCACCCACGAATAAACATAAATCGTGCCATAACGCGATGGAGAGGTAACTTTATTGTCCGATTTCCATTCACCCATGTGCCAGCGATTGGAAGCTATCCGTACTCCAGGACGCAACTGTTCAAAAAATATAGGGCGCAACCGCCGGTTTACTTTCAAATTCAAATACAAAAAAATGACATCCGCCTGGCGAATATCTGCCTTAAAAATATCACCCAATAAAAATTTTACTTTATCTGTCACACCAGCCTTTTTTGCTCTGGCATTGCTCTGCCGTATCCGTTTGGGATCAATGTCTATACCGACACCACGATTTCCGATATACTTAGCTGTGTCCACAATGACCCTACCATCGCCGCAACCCAAATCAAAAAGCAAATCATTTTCATTCAAATCAGTCAACCGAACCATTTTTTTCAAAATAATATTTGTCGTCGGTCCCCAATTTACATCCAGCTTGACTTTGCCCTGCTTTTTGCTGCTTGCTTTTTGCGCGTACAAAGCCTGGCCACTGCCAGCTTGCTTATTTCCCACCAAAA
>CAZCVM010000393.1:0-3127 GCA_964501965.1 uncultured Leptospiraceae bacterium
TGTTCAATCTTGGCAATATATGATCTATCAATATACGAAAATCACCTGGTTCTTTTATTTTGTCCGCTTGACGGATAAATGCAGGATTTATTGCAGCGCGAAAAGTTTCCTTTTTGGTAGAGGCTGAAAATTTTTGAATCAGCCATTCTTCTGGAGTTGACCGGCTGATCACGATGAAACCAGAGTCTGAATGACTATAGATGCCGATGATTTGTTTGTAAGGTGTATTGTTGACGGAATCTTGAAAGATTTTGTGGGTCACTTTCCCTTCTGGACTGATTACTAGGATATGCGACGGAGCCATAGGCGGTATATAGGGCGCGTCTTTGTCAACATTGGGCTTGGATTTGGGCGACATTATGGGCGAGCGGTTTTGGATAAGTATCTCACCGTTTGACAAAACCGCAATTTTTTCTGGATATACCAGGCCAATATCTAAAATTTTGAAATTTTTACTTTTTTTTGTCAATAAACGATCTACTTTTTCTTTTTTTTCCTTATTGTTTTTGGAGGAAGTTACTTTGAGTTCCTTTATGTCCATTATATCCATGGGCTGAACATTGACGGTCTTTGTGTTTTGAGCACTGATTGTCTGGCTTTGATTTTGGATTTGGTTTTTATTGCCAATGGTTTGCGTGATTTGACCGGTATTGGTTTGGATGCAAAGGATTTTCGCGCCAAATGTATCTACAACATACATCGTATTTTCATGGACCGCAATATTTTGTGGAGTGTTGAAGATACCTTTGTTGTTTCTAAAAACTTTGGCCTGGTGTTCATCATTCCCAAAGGGAAGGATGATGCTTTTTTCCGGCTGCAATTGGGTCACGCGCCAGCGATTGCAAGAAAACAGCAATAAAATCACGGCAATGAATACAATGAAGGAATAGGAGGCGCGGACTGTCTTTTTGTTTTTGAAGGTATTTTTTATATTTTTCATGGATATATCCCATTTTTTGAATTGATTGGATTTAATGGAATAAATGCCCTTTGCGTTGTCAAGTACAAGAATGAGCATGTAATAAAATTAGTGGACAGAAACTGTTTGTTTTATTTTTTAGTAATCATATTAGTTGTATTTTTAAGGAGAAATAAATGTCAATAAATATTTTGGTTCTAAATTGCGGTTCTTCATCTATTAAATTTCAGGTTTTGCAGATGCCGGATGAAAATCTTTTGGCCAAGGGAGCGATCAGTGAGATTGGCGGGCGAACATCCAAATTTACCATTGAGTTTGGCGAAGAAAAAGTGACAGATATGGAAGAGATACTGGATCATCAATATGGCGTGAAAAAGATATTGGACAATCTTATTTTACAAGAGATTCCTGGTATCCATTCGATGAATGACATTCATGGAATAGGGCATCGGACAGTGCATGGTGCGGAATTTTTTAATGCTTCTGTGAAGATAGATAATGAAGTAATGAATACATTATATGAATGCATTGATTTTGCGCCATTGCACAATCCTGCCAATATTAAGGGTATTGAAGCGGCCCGCAAGGTATTGCCGGAAGCGGTCCATGTAGCTGTATTTGATACAGCGTATCACGCGCAAATGCCTGCTATGGCTTATCGTTATGCTTTGCCAAAATATTTTTATGATAAACACAAGATCCGGCGTTATGGTTTTCACGGCACAAGCCATAGGTATGTGTCTCAGGAAGCAGCGAAATTATTGCAAAAAGATTATACTTCTTCTAAATACATTTCCGCGCATTTGGGTAATGGATGCAGTATGACAGCCATTGAAAATGGTGTTTCTGTGGATACTTCTATGGGTTTTACTCCGTTGGAAGGCCTAGTCATGGGTACAAGGGTCGGAGATATTGATCCTGCAGTGCTTTTAATGATTATGGGACGGGAAGAACTGACAAAATCAGAATTGAATACATTGCTCAATAAACATTCCGGTTTATTGGGGATTTCTGGAGTTTCTAGTGATATGGCGCAAGTCATGGTTGCGGCACAGGACAACAATAAAGATGCGCAGTTGGCCATGGACATGTTTGCCTATCGAGTAAAAAAATACTTTGGTTCGTATTTGGCGGTGCTGGGAGGCGCGGACGCATTGATTTTTACCGGCGGCATTGGTGAGAATGCTCCCATTATTCGGCAAATGGCATTGGCTGGTTTGGATTCTCTGGGCTATGTGATGAGTGACCAAAAGAATAACGCGAAAAGTCGAGAAATGAGGTCCATTGCTGCGGATGATAGTCCCAAAGAAATATTGGTTGTACCTACCAATGAAGAGTTGGTCATAACTAGAGATACTTTTGAAATCATTCAACAAACTTGAACAAATGCAATATACAATGAGCGATGATAAAAACAAACAAATGACAGACAAGAAACCAAACAAAGCCCCAAAAGAGACTCAGGAAGTTTCCAAAGAAATTTCAAAAAGAATTTCATGGAAAAATAAAATATCTTATCGAGCTGAGTATGGCCTGGTTTTATTTTTATTTGCCATAGTAAATTTAATACCATTTCGTTTTTTGCATGGTTCGTCAGCAGTGATCATGTATTTGTTTTGGCCTTTTTTGAAAAAAGGCCGGGATCGAATATTCAACAATATTTCCTGGTATTGGCCGGACAAAACTAAGGCGGAGAAAAATAAATTTGTCAGGCGCAATTTGCAATATACAATACGTGTTTCGTTGGAAGTATTTCAAACATGGAAATTTCGCAATAAAAAATTTTTGGACAAGCATATTGTTGCGAAAAATACGGAAAGTTTGGAAATATTTACCAAAAGACAGAAAGGTATTGTTGGTGTGGAAGGCCATTTGGGCAACTGGGAGATACCGATTTTATTTTATCATCACAATGGTGTGGATATTGCTTTTTCAGCGAAACACATGAAAAATCCCTTGGTGGACCGGATGCTGGAAAAACGCAGAAAAAAATATGGCGGCAAAATCGTTTATTTGGATCAGTCTGGAAAATTTATCAAGGAATTGTTGCGTGGAAATGTCGTTGGTTTGGTTGCTGACCAAGATGGTGGCCGCAAAGGCGTATTTGTAGATTTTTTGGGCAAAAAGGCTAGTACTTTTACCGGGCCAGCCAATTTGGCGTATGCTACAGGTACAGAACTGGTGATTGCTACTTGTATGTACCAGGGC
>CAZCVM010000394.1:0-3122 GCA_964501965.1 uncultured Leptospiraceae bacterium
CTGCCGTAGTAGAAGAGGACGTACCATGCATAGGTAGTAACGTTAACGTAGGTACTCGACGACCAGTAAGCGCCGGCAACTGTGCTCGGAAACGCGGTTTTATTGATGGACGGGTTGTGTTTAGATTCATCCACAATGCTTTTTAACTCATTTATCGAGGGTAAACGCCAGGTACGACTCGCCAACGTCAGAGTCTCGCAATACTCCAACGCTGCCTGCCAGGTTGCCGTTGTCGCCGTACCTGTGCAGGTTGCATCATTGTTTTGACCGCGAGAACATTTCTGCCACCGCAGATTCGTTTTCGTGTCTGTAACTGTCCCGTCTCCGTTGTCGGTGTATGGTCCGACGGCAGATATAGCGATTGCCATCGTTAGAAGCGACACAATATACATACCGATTTGTTTTGATTTTAGAGACGTAGCATGCTGTGTCTTTACGGGTTTGTTCATTTGTTTTTCCTTTCGTTTGTTGGTTGATCCTTTTTTTTATCCATTAATAATATCCCAATTCCCACTGTCCGCGAAAAATGGGAAAACGGACTTTCACCTTTACGCCAGTTTTTATATCCTGTTTCAGGATTAAATACGGCAGCAATAATTGATGAGCTATCTTAATCCACGCATCAGGCCTATGTCCTCGCATACCGTAAGTCCGCATTCCATTGTTTCTGATACATGGTTTTATCTTTACCATTTTCCCAAAATCATCCGCCCGCTCTCCGTAGATTTCCCATAAGCGTCCGACTTTAACAATCAATAAATAATGAGGGAATTCCCGCAAAAAATAATAGATTTGCTGTTTCATAGATATGAAATATTCCGGCCGTGCCGGACGCAGACGAATAAAATCATTTTGCACTATTACACTTCCTGAGAATTGATTTATTTTTGCTTCCATGCTTTGCCGCAAGCGATAACTATCACCATGCAGAAAATGCGCAAAATAAGAATTTATCCTGCTTTGCGCAGTATACCATTTTTGCCAATCGTCATGATAAATCGTCCGGTGAAAACGCAATAGACTTAACTCTTTTGTGTTATTGGATATACGTGTTTGAGGTTTAGACGGTATGGATTCTTGTAATGCCTTCCACGCGCTTTGCACCACTCTCCGCCGGATCAATGTATAGCGCGGTTTTATAAAATATCCCAGAAAATCAATGCCCTTATAAACCGATTTGGGGGATACACCAGGGTCTTTCAAATGCAGTGATAAATGATCCCTTAAATATATGATAATGTCTTCCTGCCATTTAAGAAGCCGGGCAGGATCATGATCTAACAAAATAAAATCATCCACATAACGCAAATAATACCGAACCCCTAAACCTCGTTTAATGTATTGATCCAGTTCATTGAGATAAATATTTGCAAAAAACTGACTTGTCAGATTGCCTATGGGAATGCCGCGATCTCTGTCCGAATGAAATAATGTTTTGTGCGGAGGCAAAATACCAGGCGGAGGTATAGTACCCTTGACAATATAATTGTCTGTAGGATTGTGCTCAATAATTGTTTTACATAAAGAAAGTACTTTTCCCTTTGGTATATTTTTTGTTAAAATCTTCATTAATATTTCTTTTTGGATTTCCATAAAAAATCCTTTAATATCCAGTTGCAAAAAATATCCTTGCCCCCTACCTCCTTTGGTTATTTTTTGCAGAAACGAATTTAACCTCTGTACAGCGGCATGGGTACCTTTATTTTTCCGGCAAGCAAAGGAATCAGAAATAAATTTCTTTTCATAATAGGGTTCCAGGGCATCCACAATCAATCGATGGACAACCCGATCCTTAAAATCTGCGGCAAAAATTTCTCTCAACTTCGGTTTGGAAACATAAAAACATACCGACCGAGAAGGGCTATACGTATCTGTCTGTATTTGTGAATATATATGACAAACATTCGCGTACATATCCACTTCAAATTCTCTGGTGTTCAATGCTTGTCTCTTTCCTTTTCGGCATCGTAAGTACGATTGATAAATATTTTCTAAGGAAAAAATGGAAGGAGATACATCGATCATCATCACGCTCCGCTCACACAACGAACATAGTTGCTATTTGTCTTATTGTTGTTGTTGACATTGCCGTTGTTGAAGTTGACATTCCAGGCATTGTTAGTGTTATTGACATTGGTAGAACTGGACCAGTATTGGGAAGAAACTTTGCCTATGCACTTGTCCGGTTTGGTATCCAAACCGCCACATCTATCTGTGCGGGATAAAAATCTTACCGCGAGAGATAGACCATTTTTTATGCCTATTTTAGTACAATAGGCGGCATAGGCGCACCGTGATTGTCGGCTCGCTTTATAATCACATACTTGTGTATATAAATTCTGGCCGTAGCAATAAATCGCCAATTTTTGATTCAATCGTATCCCCTTCCTTATAAATGCTTTTTTATCTAAATCCATTGCAACATTTACCTCTTAGTTTATTCTATCCTTCCAGCTTGTCCAGTCATATTTTCAAAGCCCCAGCATCGACTGATTTTTTTTTATGCTGCGATTTTAACCAACCTTCATTTTGTCGCGATAAACCTTCCAGCTTGTCCATTATCTCTGAATAGGCGACAAAAGACGGCAATGCTTTGACTTCCTTGGACAAAAAAAGTAATTGCTTCAGCTCTTCCAGAGTAATACGCAGCTCAACTAATACCTCTTCTTTTTCCCTTACCGAATTTGCCCGCACGACTAGTGACAATGCTCTAAGGCCTCGTGAACGCAATTCATGTCCAAGCGTGTATTTATGATAGCGGCTCATATTGCGGACCCGGGTTTCCAATATCAGCGCGAGGTCCATCGCGCCTTTATAAATCGGTAAATGTTCATATCTTGCCATAAATCATCCTCCTTAAGCAGCGCGCCTTGATACGCTTTGCTACTCAGCGACCGCGCTGCGTCTCTATGGTAAAGACGCTCAACCTGAGCGTCTCCAAATTACCAAATAATCAAATAACCAATCACGGCCCGCTCACACAACGAACATAGCCGCTAGTCGTCTTATTGGTGTAGCCGACATAGCCGTTGTAGAAGTCGACATTCCAGGCATTGCTAGTGTCAAAGACATTGGTAGAACTGGACCAGTACCGGGAAGAAACCGTGGCCGGAAAAAAAGCG
>CAZCVM010000395.1:0-3114 GCA_964501965.1 uncultured Leptospiraceae bacterium
CTCGCCTCCGAATCTCGACGACCTTGCGGAATAGCGCTTCGTATCCGCCGCAGACCGCGTCCCAACGATAGAGCAGCCGGACCCGGCGACCGGCATCGGCGCGGTATCGCGCGATCTTCTCCGGTTGATCGTCGATGCGCTCGATCAGGCCGCCGAGACTGCCCGGAAGCGCTGAAAAGGATGGCGTGTCCGGTCCGACCACCTCCTGGTTGAAAGCCACTGCGATGGGAACGCAGGCGGCGCCAGCACCCATTGCCCGAAGAAGGCTGGGATTGGTCCCTCCCACCTCATGGCCGTGCAAGTAGACGTAGCAGTGCCGATACAGCGCATTTAATTTGGCGGAATCATAGATGGCGCCAAGTATTTTCACCCGGGGATCCTCCTCGGTGAGAATGGATTCCGCGTAGGCGGATGCGTAAGGAACGTTTCCCACAACCACCAGCGGCCGACGGGTATTTGAGGCCTTATACTCCCGGATGATCAAGTCCGTATTATTCTCCGGTTCTAAACGGGCGACAACGAGGTAGTAATCCCCGCCTTTCAAGCCGTGCTCATCCAGAATCGATTCATCCACCCCGGCGCCGACGTGATTGCCGTAAGGAATGAACCCGGATCCGCTCTGATATTCCTTGCGGTAATAAGCCTGCATCTCCCGGGAGTCCGCAACAAGCCAGGACGCCATCCGGGCGCTGATCTTTTCCGACCACTTGTAGTATTTTCGTTGGAGGGGGCTCCACTTTGTCCGCATCCAGCCCAGACCGTCCGTGTGGATGATCACTGGCGTGCCCGAGAGGAGAAGGGGAAGGCAAAACGGCCCGTTGCCGGGATCGACCACCAGGACAACATCGTAGCGGCGCAGGGACGCATGGAGAATCGCCAGGTTGCTGTGAATGATGCTCTCCAGACTTTTTCCGCCGGGCGCCGGCAGCCAGACCAGCCGGACGCCGCGGTATTCCGCCGGGTGTTCGGTAAAATAGTGCCTTCTCCCGTAAACCGTCACTTCGT
Source organism: uncultured Leptospiraceae bacterium (assembly GCA_964501965.1). GTDB lineage: Bacteria > Spirochaetota > DYNZ01 > DYNZ01 > DYNZ01 > CAZCVM01. The sequence goes on from CAZCVM010000395.1 coordinate 1,006, forward strand.
GACCGAAGTCGCTGACCAATCCGACCGAGAGTTCTTCGATCAGCGTGCTAAAACCGCTGTATCGCGCGGGTATCCCGCGATCGCCTATGATACCAATTTTCAGCTTCATGCCATTTCTTTTCGCGGCCAGCCGAGGTTTGTCGCATTCCGCCCTTGCCGGGGCGGTCCGATTGCGTGGCCGAGGTAGGTTTCATGGTGGGTTTCCGCAGGAATGCAAACATTTTCCCCCATCTATGGCTTGTAAGGGTTGGTAAATTGCTTGCCACAAGGTTTGAGTCATGTAATCCTATGAGAAGATATCTTGATCCGTGGTCTTTTCGAAGGCTTGGCAAGATTACTCTCTGCGGGAAATCCTTTTCCCGCTCGCTTTCTTTCCAATCAGCTCTTCTCTACCAATCCCAGTCTCTCATTATGTTCAAAAATCGTGCTGTCGCCTTATCTCAAGCGGTATGGGCCGTCCTACTCGTCTCAAATATCGCGCTCTACTTGTTATGGTGGAAAATCGAAGTTGAATTTTCCTTCATTCAACTCACCGACTCGGCTCGCCCGGCAATCTACCTGGTTGCGGTTGTCCTCAGTTTCCTTTACGCCGCCAATCGTTTCTCCCAACTCTGGCATAAGATGCCGCGCTTGTCGTTCATGGAAAACTGCTTTCTGGCCCTGCGCCTCGCGGTGGGTTACGGTATCGGCACCATCGCCATCTACTTTCTTCTAAAAGATAGCGGATTCAATCGGTCCTTCTTGATTGCCTACGGTTTGTTTTCAGCCCCTATCAATGCGTTCCTGCTGGAAAAACTCCCCGGCCTGCTCGCTAAACGCTTCTTCCCAGAGGCCCAGTCTCTGGAAGTTTATCTAATCGGCAACGGCAAGCCGTCGAAAGACCTGCTCGATTACCTGAAGCGCTGCGATTCCTTGGGGATTTCCATCGCGGGTGTTTTCTCTGACGACAAAGAGCTGAATTTTTCGTATGCCCGACTGGGTAATGTTCAGGACTTCTACGACCAGACGTCCAGAGGCGAAATCCGCCCGTCGCGGGTTCTCAGCTACAAGGCGGAATACAACGAATCTTGCTTTCGCCAGCTTGTGGAGTTCTGCTACCGACGGCATATCCGCTTTCAATCCTACGCTCATTACGGTGATCTATTCAACGAGCCGGTGCGCATTGTTCACGAGGGTGAGCACAGTTTTCTCGCCTTTATCAACGAGACACTGGAAAATCCCATTAATTCTTTTCTTAAGCGTTGTCTTGACATCGCGCTGGCGCTGCCGGTCGTGCTTTTCGTCCTGCCTCCGCTCTTCGCCTTTGTTTGGATTGTTCAACGATTTCAGGCGCCTGGCCCCGTCCTCTTCCGGCAGCTTCGAAACGGCCAGAATGGTGAGCGTTTTACGATTTATAAGTTCCGCACCATGTACCACCGGACTGCCACCCTCTCCGAAGAGGCCCGGCAGGCGACCCGCTTCGATCCACGGATCTACCCCTTTGGGCGCTGGCTTCGGAAATTGAGCCTGGATGAATTTCCTCAGTTCCTGAATGTGCTTGAGGGAAATATGAGCATTGTGGGGCCGCGTCCCCTTCCGACCAAGCTGGATGATGACCTGGAGGCGCGTCACTATGCCTATTCCACTCGCCGCTATGTCAAACCCGGGATAACCGGGTATGCCCAGGTCCACGGCCTTCGGGGCGAATTTATGTCCGATAGCGCGGTGAATGAGCGCACGCTGAAAGATCTCTATTATATCAACAACTGGTCATTCGAACTCGAACTGATGATTCTTGTGAAGACGGTCTTCCTCCTCTTCGCGCCGCAAAAGACGGCTTATTGATCGGACCAGGTGGCCCCCGCTTCATACTGCCCCGCGCCGCTGTTTTAATGGAATTGGACCGGGGTGTTCCTAGTCCCGGTGACGGATCCCTGTTGCCATTTCACACCTCGTCCAAATTCGAGAGATCTCTGCTCCGGTCGTTTTTAAGGGCCGGCGGGGGGTGTTCGAATCCGGGCTTGTCGAAAGCGGTGAACTCCTTTTTACTTTGGCTTGCTGTTAAATTTCATGGAAATTAAAATCGAAGGAGTCGCATTTATATATTTCGATAAGAATGATGTCGTTCGC
>CAZCVM010000396.1:0-3069 GCA_964501965.1 uncultured Leptospiraceae bacterium
TGAAAAGATGTCAAAGTACAGGCATTTGGCAATAAAATACTATAAATTTTTGGTGAATATTAATGAGCAAAACGGAAAAAGCTCCAGGCCAAATTTACAATGATTACTCACATATTATTTTTATTTTTTACCCCCAAAAAAAGAAAAAATAAAACAAATTGATTAATTTTGAGTATTTTATTTTCGGCTCAATATAGGATAGGCCTTGACTTTTTGCTCTTTGCCTTTCAGATCCAATAACATAGCTTGTCCAGCATTCACATGATCTGCCACAAATTCATAGCTTTTTTCAGAAATCAGACAGCCCATCACTGGTGCCATGCTCTCTAAACGGGCGGCAATATTGACATTGTCGCCAATCATAGTAAAATCCAAACGATGACGCGCGCTACCCAAATTGCCAAGAATGACATCTCCCGAATTGATCCCAATGCGTATTTTGATTTCGTTGATAGTGCCTTCTTTGCCAGTATTGAATTTTTTCAATTCCTCTATCATATTCAAACCAGCTAAAACCGCATTCAACGCATCCTGCGCCGGATCATCAGACACAAATCGCGCCATAATGGCATCGCCAATCAATTTATCAATGACCCCATTGTGGTGCTGCACAACAGATATCATTTTATCAAAATATTGATTTAGCAATTGCACTACATCTTTCGCTTCCATTTGTTCGCATTTAAGGGAAAAAGACTTTATATCTGAAAAAAGCATGGTGATAAATTTCTCTTCTGATTCGGTTTCCATATCCGCGTCAATTCTATCTATAACATCACTTGCCATATATTTGGACATAGTAACACGTTCTTTATCAGCCTTTGTTTTTGCCAATACTTTGGCCACACTGGTTTGCAATTGATCTATCTTAAAAGGTTTGACCAGATAATCCTTGACTCCTATAACCGAGCCTTTTTTGCGGTCCACATCTGTTCCCCGCGCGGTCACCATAATAATCGGAATATGGTTCAAAGAATCATCATTGCGGGCTGTTTGACAAAACTCCCAACCATTCATAATCGGCATATCATAATCACATGTGATAATGTCCGGCTGAAATTTTTGCGCGACATCAAGACCTTCGCGGCCATTTTCAGCGCCTTCCACCAGGTATCCGAGCTGTTTGAACATTTTGGATATCATATTGCGGATCATTACGCTATCATCAATAACCAGAGCTTTGCTTCCTTTTCCTTTTTTAGGCGGCGACACAATACTTGTTATCTTTTGCATATTTTCTTTGGTCGCGTAAGGATGCAACAAAACATCTTGTATTCCGACCTCAAAAAATCGCTCAATAGTTTTGGCCTCAGAATGCATAGATAAAGCCAAAATCGGTATATCATCCAATAGAGAGTGCTCTTTGATAGATTGTATCATTTCCAACATAGAATCGCCCGCCGCGCTAATATCGATCAATATCAAGTCAGGATAATGCTGCAAAGCCGCTGCCAGGCATTGCATGTCAAAATCTGTCTTCAGTGCTTCCAATCCAGCAGACTCCAAAAGTTTGGTCAATGATTCTATAGAATCCATGGACTCAACAAATATTTTGGATTGTTCGGAATCGGTATCTTTGGAATCGCTTTGCGTTCCAGCGATCAGGATTTTTTTCGGCAGCTTGAGAATGACTCGAAGCATAGACCTAAACTTTTCCAAAGAAAATGGAACGGGCAAAAACTTGTCCAGGCCCAGTTTTTCCATATACTGTTGCCGGCCGGGTTCAGCCGAGACAAGCACAAATAAGGAATCTCCGGTATTGCTATGATTTCTGATCTCGCTTAAAAATTGCTCTCCCCATTGATCCACAAATCCTTTATCAATAAATACCGCATGGTATTGGCTCAAAGCCAATGTATCTTTTATTTGTGATTCATCAACAGCGACTTCGCATGACATGGAGACTTTGCTCGCAGCACTGATTAGCAGACGCTGGATAACCAGGTTCGGGGATAATATGATTCCTTTATGACTCATTCTTTTTCCGAAAAAAAATGGTGTTATTGTAATATTCGGAAGAAAATCCATCAGAGACGTTGTACAGATTTTCAGATGCCCCCAAAAGCAAAATTCCATTGTTGTTGAGTATCCGCTGAAATCCGACGATGATTTGTTTTTTCAATTCTGGGGAAAAATAAATAATCACATTGCGACAAAGAATGACATCACAGTATCCGATTATCTGGCTAAAATCATGCGCCAAATTGATCCTTTTAAAAGTGATCATTTTTTTTATTTCAGGTAGGACTTGCCAATGATCATCTACTTTTTCAAAGTATTTTTGCTGGATTTGCGGATCCATTCCTTTAGCAAGTTCCGCGTCTTTGTACTTTCCCTGTTTGGCAATATCCAAAACATTGTTTGAAATATCAGAAGCTATGATTTCCACATTTTCTTTTTCCAATTGCTGGTTTTTCTTTATCCATTCTGTGAGCAAAATTGCCAAACTATACGGCTCTTGTCCTGTACTGCATCCGGCACTCCAAATCCGAATCTTTGGACTCATCAATTTGTCTTGCTTTATTTTTTGCGCTATTATTTGGGGGATAACAAATTCGCCCAGAGAATCAAAAGGATGCTTGTCCCGAAAAAAAGCGGTTTCATTTGTTGTCATCCGCTCCACCAGCATGGTGGCTAGAGTTTCATCCTTATCTTCTGCTAATTTATTAGAAAATTCATTGAAATTGGTGCATTGCAGACTGCGCAGCAAACCTTGCAATCTGGTCTCAAAAAGATATCGTTTTTCTTCGGGAACATCAATCCCGCAAATACGATATAGATATTTTTTCAATTCATCAAATTCATTGTCCGTGATTTTAGTCATTACCTGTCTCACATAATTGTATTATGCGCGGAGCGATTTTTTCTATAGCTAAGATTTCATCTGCCAGCCCCTGCTCCGCTGCTGATCCAGGCATTCCCCATACAATAGATGTTTTTTCATCCTGGACGATGGCTCGCGCGCCTTTTTTTTTAAGTTTTGCTAGACCCTGAATGCCATCATTGCCCATTCCTGTCAAGATAATAGCTAATGTTTTTTGACTACAATAAGGTTCTAAAGAAGAAAAA
>CAZCVM010000397.1:0-3060 GCA_964501965.1 uncultured Leptospiraceae bacterium
CCTGTCATATTGTTCGCGTGTGATACGTGCCTCATGCCTCGAGTAAGACATGACTTCACCGTCGATAGAGACAAGAACTCGATGTGTGGGGAGAGTCATGAAAAACTCACCTGCTTTGAATAGGTGAACTGGCAGGAGTCCTTTTTCATACAGTGGTCGTGGATTTACCTTGCAACTAAACAGATAGTCAAAGCCAAACCAAGTCTCAGCAATGTCATCACTTGTTCTTCTGATACCACAACTTCGTCCTCTATCGGACAGAATTGCGTTTTGGAGTATTGTATCTGTCCAAGGTTCACCAGGTGCAAAAAAGATCAAATCCTCTCGCTTAACCGCAATTTGTCGATCAAAGGTTCCCATCAAAACCTGATTGTTTCGCCTTTTGGAACGTTCAAGTGCGGCATACATATTGGGTGGATTGACAAATTTAGCGTTTTGGATGGACTTCATGTTAAAGTCGTCACGTCCAATTCGAGCAATCCGTGTTTGAGGATTATAATGATGACGTAAACCAGCCAAACTAGCCCATTTAAGTATCGGTTCTCTCAACAATTCACCATCATTGTATCGTGCAAGCAAATCTCTTAAGTCACGTGACCACTCCGGATTCCCAGTATTTTCTTCATAGTAACGCTCCTCTTCAACAGCCTGTCGTAATTCTTTGGCTTTTTCAATCATTTCATCACGTAGATTAGCGAGACCTAAGCGTGAGTCTTGAAGAAAAGCATACGCTACACGATCCTGAATAGACTCAAGCACAATCTCTAAACCGCTTAAGGATTCTGAGAAGAGCTTAAAGGCATCCTGCCAAAGAACAACAAGGTCACTCTCAAGTGTGTCAATTGCAAACGGAACAATTGAGGTCACCATACCGTCACGCCCTAACCGATCCACACGCCCGATTCGTTGTTCTATTGTCGACGGCATCCAAGGAATATCGACATGTATGATTGAATCAGCAATCTGAAAATTTCGGCCTTCACCTCCAGATTCATCAGTTAAAAGGATTAGACAATCATCCTGAGATTGAAACCGGTCTACTTGTTCCTGAAGCTCTTCTGCGGACATGTCAACCATGAACTGAACAACTCGGGACGAACCATAACGGAAATCAATAACTCGCTTAAGCTGTTTCAGTGTTGGGTGCCATGCCGAAAATACAACAACCTTTTTCCGTTCTGATCGAACAAGTTGATCCATAACACGAATCACTTGCACCAAACGATATGATGTCTCAGACGGAATATCAGATGGTAACTGACTCAGCGTTTCATCAGTCTCTGTTTTCCACTTCTCCGTCAGCCAAATAAGCTCTTGAAGTAAATCCTTCTCTTCAGGATGGTAAATCGCATCACTTTTTGTCGGGTTCATACTTGTAAGAGTATGGAGTTCTGATTTCCGTTGCTCCAAGAGTGCAGAAAACGCATGTGGCGAACTAGCTGCTGCTGACCAGAGATTTTGAAGCAGAGGCAATGCCCGGTTATCATTCTGGAACAGATCAACATACCCGTGAAGATTATCTAATACACGCTGTTCGTTTACGGATGGTTCATATACATATTCCATCGAAAAGCGACGCTCAGGAAGCACTAGTTGATCTCGTTCTTGTAAAGTCTTTCGCCTATTACGAATGATCTGTGATTCAATACGGTAGTTTGTACTGACGTAAGCAATAACATCTCTTGCCTTATCAATATCGCTATCTTCATTCACAGCATCCACCAAGTCGCGAAGTACCGTGTCATGATCCAAATCAGAAACAATGACTTCTATCTCGTCATTGAAATCATCTGCATCAAATCGGTCTGGTGTTAAATCTTGTGCTAAATATGCAATCACTTCCCTTAGACGTTGTTGCGCATTCAACATGCTATTAAACACGTCTGTATCTAAGCGATCATATTGAGCGGGATCCAGAAGCTTCAGTAGGGCAATGTACTCCTGAGCTTCTCGCTGTATTGGTGTTGCAGACAGCAGTAGAACATGAGTTGCCAATTCGCTGAGCGTCATCAAGGTGTCATACAGGTCAGCTTTCAACCGAACACGATGCGCTTCATCTACAACCAATAAATCCCAATTCTGCATTCGCACCCACATTTGTAGAGCTGGAGACTCTGCAAGCACTTCCGCACTGATAATTGTGTCTTGTTTTTGAACAGATTGTAAACTTGACGTATCCACAATTTGAAATGTCAACCAGAATTTGTTGTCCAGTTCGTTCTGCCATTGCCGGATCAAGCTGTTCGGTACCACAATTAACGCATTGACATTCTCTCGCTGTTTCAAGGACTTGAGAATGACACATGCTTCAATCGTTTTGCCCAATCCAACCTCATCAGCAAGTACATAGCGACAGCGGTTCTTACTTAAAACTTCGGCGATTACCTCTGCTTGGTGCGCCAATAACTGAACTCGAGTTCCTACAAGAGATTCAATACCAAACGTAGCATTTTGAAGTGCAAGATAACTTTCAAGGATCTCATTACGCTTTGTGAGCCAAATTGGATTATGCAACTCGTAATTGGCAAGTTGCTTACGGGGATCAGGTGCCTGTAAATGTGAGCTGAAAAGTATATCTGCTTCATTGACTATCTCAATGACTTCCCCGACTTGTACGAAGTATTGCATCAAATCATCATCGAACTCTCGTGTGATAGATGTCAAAAGAGTCTTTTTTCCAGGCCGGGAATTCAGGTGAATTTGAATGTTGTCCGGTAAAAAACATCTCTCAATATCCTCAGCACTTACTGTACGGATTTCGCGATATTCACGCCCCAAATCAATGTGTAGTAATTGAACATCTACCTGTTGACTCTCGTGATTCACTGATGCAATGTGCCCCGTACGATATTCCCTATAATCTCCAGCAATAGCATCTGTATCATCTACATCAAATGGGATACGAACGATCATACCTTTGCACAAGATAGTGCCAGTCCGATTGGTCATAGGAATTGGTTGCCCTGAAAAGTCATCTGTATTTGCTATTTGTTTTGCAATCTTATGTATGTTGCTTTGAGAAAAGTTAACATCCAAAGTATATGTGTATGAAATGCGATC
>CAZCVM010000398.1:0-3059 GCA_964501965.1 uncultured Leptospiraceae bacterium
CCGTTGCTCATCGCTACATCCATTAAAATTTTACTGGCTAGGATTACTCCCTGGCCGCCGACGCCGGCAAAAATTACATTTGTCATAATCACTCCTCCACATTTACTTGGATAAAATACATTTTCGTTTGGTAATGATAACGGATGGCTCTCGTGCTGCCACTTCCTGTTCAATGAGTTTTTTCAATTGATCATTGTTTTTGGGATCAATGGTGGTAACCCGTTTGACACCCACAGCGCGGCAGATTGCTTCCAAATCCACTTCATGGGTATCTTCTCCCATCAATGTCCTGCCGGAAGCTGGATGATCTTGTTGACCGGTCATAGCTGTTATTCTATTGTCCAAAATAATAATGGTTCCGGTGTTCTTGTTGTATACCATATCAATCAAAGCGGGTATACCACTATGCAAAAAGGTAGAATCGCCAATAACGGCCACACTTTTGCGAGCTATCGCATCTCCATGAGCTTTTTCAAATCCTAAGTGCAAACCAATGCTAGCTCCCATACATCCTTGCGCGTGCATAGCTGTGTATGGCGGCAACACTCCCAGGGTATAACAACCAATATCTCCATGAACAAAATATCCCAAATCTCGTAATATTTCAAAAGAAAAAATATGAGGACATCCTTTGCACAGCATGGGCGGCCTGGCTGGAATTTCCTGATCATAATCAGGAGTTGATTTGATTTGTTCTTTTTGGTTCATTGCTTTGTCCACAATATCTGGAGTCAATTCTCCGAGTAAAGGTATGATTTCTTTGCCAATGATTGGGATACCCATAGCTTTGACATAATCTTCGATAAATGGATCCAGCTCTTCCACTACATATAGTTCATCTACTTGACTGGCAAAATCCCGAATTAGCTGGTCGGGCATGGGCCAGATCATACCGATTTTCAAGATAGAATCATTGGGGCAGGTTTCCTTAACATATTGGTAGGCCACACTATTGGTAATAATACCTCGTTTGGTATCGCCCATTTCTACCCGGTTGAGGTCTGTGCTATTGCTATATATGGCCATTTCCTGCATTTTTTGTTCAATGATTGCATGTCTTGGTCTGGCATGGGCCGGAATCATGACGTATTTTTGCGGATTCCATTCAAAGTCCTTTACAGGTATATCTTCCTTTTCCTGTAAAAATACAACACCCTGTGAATGGGCAATGCGGGTGGTAATTCGGACAATCACAGGCCGGTCAAACTGTTCTGAGATGGCAAAAGCACGCTTGGTAAACTCCCTTGCTTCTTCCGGGCTGGACGGTTCAATCATGGGCACTTTGGCAGCCCGCGCATAGTGTCTGTTGTCCTGTTCATTTTGGGAGCTCCAAGCTCCTGGATCATCCGCGTTAATAATAACAAAACCAGCATTGACTCCGGTATAAGAAAAGGTAAACAAAGGATCAGCAGCTACATTCAATCCGACATGTTTCATCGCGCAGAGCACTCTTGCGCCTGCTATGGAAACGCCTGCCGCGACTTCCATGGCAACTTTCTCATTGGGGGACCATTGAGACTGAATATCGGGAAAGTCCCTGGCAATGGATTCCAGGATTTCTGTGCTGGGAGTGCCAGGGTATGCTGTGGCGACATGACATCCGGCTTCGTAAGCTCCGCGAGCAATGGCTTCATTGCCCAATAGTACTTTTTTTTCCATATATTGCTCCATTTGTGTTTGTTTAATCAAATATTTTTATCAATTATTTATAAAAATAGTTATTTGCTTTGTCCGATCAAATCATTATTTTTTACCAGCGCATAGCCTTCTTCCAGCAATGCTTTGGCTGCAAGATCCGCATTATCAAATCGGAATATCATCACAGCTTTGTCATCGCGTTTTTCTGTAAACGCGTACATATACTCAATATTGAGCTTTCTGCGGGCAAATGTTTCTATCGCCTGGTGCAAAGAACCAGGAGTATCATCGATTTGTATTGCCAAAACATCTGTGGTAGAACAAGTAAAACCATTTTGCTTGAGCAATGCTTCGCCTTTGCTTGGATCATTGATGATCATACGCAAGATTCCAAAATCTGCTGTTTCCGCAATAGTCAAAGTAATGATATTTATCTGGCCATTTTTCAATACTTGCAATACATTTTCCAAATGGCCTGGTTTGTTTTCTAAAAATATGGATAATTGGGTTACTTTCATTGATTTCCTCTTTAGATTTTTGATATATGTCTGAAAATTTTAGGAGTCGTTTCTTTTGTCCAGTACCCGTTTGGCTTTTCCTTCGCTGCGGGCTATGGTGTTGGGTTCTACTAATGTTACTTTTGTATTTATTCCCAGCGCACTGCGTATTTTTTGTTGAATATTGGTAGAAAGTCTAGTCAAAACTTTTATTTCGTCAGAAAATATTTTTTCATTGACTTCGACTTGAATTTCTACATCATCCATTGCGCCTTGCCGGTTAATAATGATTTGGTAATGCGGTTCTGTACCTTCGATTTCCATGAGAATGGTTTCGATTTGCGATGGGAATACATTGACACCTCGAATAATGAGCATATCATCTGATCTTCCAGTGACTTTTTCCATTTTTACCATGGTTCGACCGCATTTGCAGCCATCTCGGTACAGACGGGTAATGTCTCTTGACCGATAGCGAATGACCGGAAACGCTTCTTTGGTCAGGGAAGTATAAACGATCTCGCCTTTTTCCCCTTCCGGCAATATTTCTCCGGTCTTTGGATCAATGATTTCTACATAAAAATGGTCTTCAAATACATGCAGCCCGCTTTTTTGTGAACATTCTGCGCTTACGCCCGGGCCAATTACTTCGCTTAGGCCATAAATATCATAAGCGTCTATCCCCAGTTTTTTTTCTATTTCATTGCGCATTGCTTCTGTCCAAGGTTCGGCACCAAGAATTCCAACGCGCAATTTTGTTTTTTTTATGTCAAAATCTGGTTTTTTCTTTTCAATGTAATCAGCAATATTGAGCATATACGATGGAGTACAAGCGATCATGGTTGTGCCATAATCCTGAAGCAGCATGAGCTGCCTTTCCGTATTTCCGCCTGAAATGGGTATTGTCAAGGCTCCCAGTTTTTC
>CAZCVM010000399.1:0-1245 GCA_964501965.1 uncultured Leptospiraceae bacterium
CCACAACCTCGACAATCTCGATCTGCGGATCATCAAGGGCACGGAGTATCTGAATTTCACCCACCGGGGCAAAGCGGTGACGCTGCAGGGCACCCAGCTCAAGCCGGTGCTGATGGCGATGATGCAGCACACGCTGACCGGGCTCTATGAGTATGACGGGCAGGGCGATGATCTGGCCGACCATCCAACCGTCATCACCCGCGTGGCCGTGACCACCGTGTCACTGAACCAGGAAAGCGCCGCCTCGATCGCCAGCGAAATGGCGGAAGGCATGCACCCGCATTGACGGCGAGATCGTTTCCCGCCAAGCCCTGATGCTGTCCTAATCTTCCACACTGGGCAAGAGTGGAAGAAACCAAGCAGTCTCAATCTGGCGTATCGCCTGTAAGTCTGTCGACGCTGAGGAGACCGATAAATCGAGAAATCATCTTTGCCGCGTCACCGATCGCCTTTATAGCAAAAATCGTCCAACGCAGTCGGATGTGCAAGGGTAGGCAGGATGGACGCTCATGTCACCAACTGATCGGCGTGCAGATGAACGGCGTCTTAGGGTAAAGAAAGGCTTGGATTGCGCCCCCGTTAAGCATTGATCGACTTGCCGGTTCTTCCGAGGTTTCCGCGTGGGTGGGCTGCGGTTTGGTTGGGCCGATAAGCCCCTCGACCCGCTCTGCCCCTTCCAACCGCAAGCGCCAAAGCTGGTTGTCCTTCATATCGTTCCAATTGTGGCAAATCGCGCAGATGTCGCGATAGTTTGCCTTCGCAATTCTGGCGATAGCGTCATCTTCCAGCCATCCGTCGAACTGTTCAGCACGTTCCCAAGCGGTGGCGAAGGCTGAAGCGTCGGCCCAGTGTTTCGGGCGAGAAATTCCATACTTTTTATAATTTTCCGGGGATAAATCCGTCCTTGTCTCGTGAAATCGAAAAAAAGTTCGTGGTGCGGCGAATGAGCAAACTTTTATTTCGCTTGGGCTCGTAAACGTCTCGATCACCTCATTGATCTTCGATTGTCGGAAGCCGATTTCCTGAAGCCACTGCTCCGGAGTCTTGCCGATAATTGAAGCGTCACGGATCATAGTTGGCATTCCGCATTTGGCATATATTTCCTAAATTTTATCAGCGCTAACGAGTTCGATCAATCGAAAGATCTGAACCGAAATCCGCCACGAGATCATGTCCCTCGACGCGTGCAAAGACCATCGACTTCGGGCTACACTCGATAGTGTCTTGGGAGGTGGTGTAGGAGCG
>CAZCVM010000399.1:1255-3045 GCA_964501965.1 uncultured Leptospiraceae bacterium
CGTCATGGCGGTCTCTCCATCAATCCGCCGGGCGATGCGCTGGGCTTCGCAGGGCTCCGCGCATCGCCCGGCTACCCCCGCACATCATCCAAATGTCAGATCAGATGTTAACTTCTACAGTCCTCGTCGAGATCGACGAAAAATGGGCCTCCGACACGAAGGCCTACATCAAGTGGGAATGCCAGGATGCATGACCCGATCGCAGCAGAATTCCCAGACCTCGGGTTGCTCAATCTTCAGTCTGCCCCCCCGGAGACTGCGCAATTCAGTTCCAAGGGGTGCGCTTGACCCAGCTTTTCCCTCTCGGCTCATCGGACTCTGAAGAGCCCTCAACACCTGATCTCCGCTGTAGGCGTTCCTCTAGCTCCTCGATCTTCTTCTGCAGTTTAGATATCGTCTGGATCGGATCCTGGCGATCATCGGTGCCGGCCGCGCTGAGAGGCATTACGTGTGGATGCGCCGTATTCCACGGGTTGTCGAAGCCGGACCGACCGCGAAGAACGTCGGAAATGAAATGCAGGTCAGCCCGGAGATTCTCCGCCGGAGTAGACCCTTTCGCGCGCTCCGCATTGATCCGAGACTCGCAATAGCAGGCAAGGCCTCTGTCGATCTCTTGGCTCCGCACCCCGACCGACCGGGTGACATCCTCCGTTCTCCAGAGGCAGGACAGCACGATATCAAGGAAAATAGCGAAAAGTACCGGGTTGTTGTTGAGCCCAGCATACACATGACGAAGTCCAGGTGCAAAGAACCAACTCTCCCGCGCCAAGTTCCATGCATGATCGACGATGGTCTGGGTTTCTAGAGTAAGACCGTCCCAGCTTTGGGGTCGATCATCGACGCGCGTGTATCTTAACGCCTCCTCGGGAATGGTTTTCATGTTCACGCGAGATCTAAAGAAATCCCGTGCCGAGGCTGAGGTAGCATCCGCGCGCTGTAGAAAAGCCTCAAGGAATCCCCCTGTTTTCAGGACACTCACAAGATTGCGGAACTCTTCCTCCACATCAACCTCGCGGCGCTCGTCCGGATCGACTTGGCCTGCCACCTCATCCGCGGCAATGCGTAACGAAAGCCCTCGCATGAAAAAAACGTATAAAAGCATAAGACCAAACCCATAAATATCGCTTGCAGCCCCCCATCTCCATAAAATTTTGTAGTCAGATAGGGTCTTATGCTCCATTTGATTAAGTATTTCTCTTTTTGTTATCTCAATCGGCACTTCGCCTGCGGCGATTCGCCAGACCCGGCCAATCTCTACCCTATCATCGCTAGCGTCTATACGCTCAACCTCAAATATATAATCTTCATTTAAAAGAACTCTATCTCCTTTTATGAGGGACGAAAGTCTTCCATTTATAATTGTTTTCCCCCGGGAAAGCTGAAGCGTATTGGCAGAACTTCGAGTATTGTCTTCCCTATACAAAAATTTGATGTAAAGATTAGGGTCTGAGCTCGCGCGTCCGCTAAGATCAATCAGCTGTATCTGGTCGTTTTCTTCCGATTCATGCTCTATCCGCTCCAGGGCGTAGAAGACCGAGTCTCGGCGCGTCTGAGAGATCCTGCGCTCGCGCGCATGGGCGGCCCCGACGCCAATATCGATCCAGACGCACTGATTGATCGGCTTGTCCCTCTGGAACATAACATTGGCGGGGCGAACATCGCCGTGCACATGTTCATGTACCGAGCTGTCAAAGACGCCGCCTCCAGTGTGGATGGACGCTAGACCCTCGCAAAGAAACTCAAGCAGACTGAACCACTCTTCGAGTTTAGCCTCTCGAAGTCGACCCAGG
>CAZCVM010000400.1:0-3045 GCA_964501965.1 uncultured Leptospiraceae bacterium
AAACGCCTGGGATTGCCCAATACATCTGCTGAAATAAATCGTAAAACAACTTTGACGCATTATGAGCGTCAATCTTTACAGCAGGCAGAAGGCTTATTTGGTATGGGCCAATACCAGCAGGCTAATAAAGTTCTCAAGGAATTGGCAGATCAATCCAGCAATAAAAAATTGGCAAAATTGCTGCAACAAAATATGCGCTTTATTGATGAAAGTGCTAGTCAAAAATCTGACAGCGAAAAGCGAGATACATCCAAACCTCAAAAAGAATCCAAAAAAGAATCCAAAAAACCAGATATTCCTAAAAAAGAGAAAAAGGATAAAAAAGAAAAACCTGGGATAAAGTTTCCTGAATTCCCGGATTCATTGGATGAAGCTGATTTGCCTGAAACTGATATCTCCTTACCATTGGGCCGGAGGCGGCCAAAACAGGAAGATACGGCTAAGCCAGATGCTGATTTTGAAAAAATAGATTTTGAACAAATCGCAAAATGGATCGCAGCTTATTTGCCTGCATTGGTCGCAGGTATCAGTCCATTGCTGGAAAAATTGCAGGATATGTCACCGGATATATCACCTGAAAAGCTAAACGAGGTAAGTGCACCAAAACCGGAATCCACGGACCAGGCTCACACTGTGATACAGCAAATGATCCGGTCAGAATATGACAATGCTTCACAGGCTGATGGAAAAGTACCTGAGTCAAAAAAACAAGATATAGATAGTTCACCGCAAACACAAAGCATTGTCCAACAAATAATACAGCAAAGCTCTGGGCAGCAAACAATGCAGTCCAGTCAGGATCAGGAGGCATCAAAGCCTGGTTCAACAGACACTGTGCCGCAAATAGCAGAAACTTTGGCTTCTGGTTTGCCTGGTATTTTGCCGGATCAAGCGTCCTTGCAAGAAGATCAAGCTGCTCAGGAAAAATCTACAGAAACAGAAACAGAGCAGGTCGCTGATTCGGAAAAAAAATTTGGTAAACGCAAAGAATCCGGCCAGGACCAATTTTTGGGTAAAAAAAAGGAACCTGCCCAGAGAGCAGCTACCGAGTCCACAGAGTCTATAGACTCTGTTCCGTCCACGCAACCGGATATGGGCCAGGCAACTGCTGCTCCAACCGAAACAGCAGGTCCAAGTATTGAAAAAGGTCATCCAGCCGGACAAGGACAAGCCGGCCAACCTGATGCTGCTGGTCCACCAAAACCTGAAACAAAGGCTCCAGAAATTGCTCCAGAAGCTGCAAAAGCAAAAGAAGAGCAAGATGCGCCATTAGAAGCAAACGAAGAAACCCAATCATTGGAACAAAACCAGACTCCGATATCTCATAAGCTCCCGAGTCCTGATAGCCCTGAAGAAGAACCCCGTATGATTCAGGGGGTTTTGCGCATGGAAAAAGAACAGGAAACGCCTTATATTAAGTTGACGTTTGATTTTCAAAAATTGCCTTTTGAACATGCTTTGAGCAAAGACAACCAGATATTTGAATACGCCTATTACAAATACAAGCCTATGCTGATCAAGGCCTGGGAATTTGTGCGCAAACGCCAATTGAAAAATGCCTTGAATTATTATCGTACTATTGTGGATCAACCGATTCCCAAAGAATTGAAACGAATGATATTGGTCAATATACAGGATATCAACAAATACATGGAAAAATATTTACGTTCCGATTTTCAAGTCCGATATTTTCGCAATTTGCCGCAAAATGAGGAGCCCAGACTGCGCCGGGCCTAGGTTTGTTAAATAGCCAACGCCATTTCAAACTGCTTGAACCAACCATGATCTTCTGACGATAAAACTGAATTTTCAAGCCCCAAATGAAAATAATAGCTTTTTAATAGACCAAGATGTATATATTCTTCATCTTGCAAAGTCCAATCATGTTCTGATTTTTGTAGAGATTTTTGATATTCATTTTCGATTGTATCAAAAAAACCCTGGTCTTTGTTTTGGTATATCATAATCGCGGCCAAAATATCAAATTGGATTGTTTCTACAATACGCTGAAACTCGCCATCTGTTTTATCAAAATGGTCTTGGGCAGTTTCGGATTGGAAATAATCTCCCCAGGTCAAAACCGAAGGCTTTTCTCCAAATTTGGCTACCAATTCGTCAATTTGCCTGGGAGTCAAATAATTGGTGGTACTCAATCTATCCACAAATACTTTAAGCTCACTCAATAAATGAATCTTTTCCATGGACAATAGTTTTTTTTCTATGTATTCCCAAGTAGCAGGACATATCGTTGTTAAGTTCCATTCCTTTGCCAATTTTTGTATCCTCCGGATAAATATTTGTATCTATTTTCGGTATTTCTTTTTTTTTTTGTACAAAAATAATTATTTTTCCGAAATATAGGATATAGGCACAAAGTGAAAATAGGAATTGCTAGAGGAGAAACAATGCAATCAAAGGCAGATAGGGAACAACAAGGTTCGTTGATATTGCGAAAAAAGACTCCTGCAATGTATGGGATATATATAGTTTGCGCAGGTGTGTATTTTGTTTTGGCGAGTCTCGATTTGGGACAGGCAAATCCTATGCAAAAAATTTATCAAAAGGATTTTGAGCGTGCTGCCCGCTTAAAAATTCAGGCAGCAAAGGATTATTGGTATCGAGATAACAATCTGGTGGCTGCCAAGCAGGAATTGAAAGAATATTTGGAATTGTATCCGGACAGCAAAAATATTTTTGAAGCCTACCAATTGTTAGGAAATCTTTATCGCATGCAAAGAAACTTTTTGGAGGCTATTGCTATTCGGGAACAATTTTACCATCGTTTTTCAAATCATAGAGAGGCGATTGAAGCGAAGCTGGAAGTTTGCCAGATGCTATCCCAAATGGGACAATGGCAAAAAGCAAAAAAATGTATTTTGCTTTTAAAAACAAACCATACTAGGTTTTCGGATATCAATCGTAAAGTACAATCTGAATGGTTTATGCTGCAATCGCAAATGCCGGATACAAAAATTCAAAACAAAGACTTGAAAAAAGATGTGGTTGAACCGACAAACAAAAAGGAGAACGTTCAAGATTCACGTT
>CAZCVM010000401.1:0-892 GCA_964501965.1 uncultured Leptospiraceae bacterium
CGCAATGTATCAAACCCTTTTCCAGCCATCCGGTAGCTTCATTGCTGTCATTTATTTTTACGGCAGCTTCAGCGATCAACAAATAGCCCAGAGAAATATTTTCTTTTACAGAAATTGCCTTTTCAAAAGTGATGATCGCCCTGGCAAGGGAGTTTAGTTTCATATAACAGCTACCCTTCAATAAAAGAGCATCATAATAGTATTTGCTATTGTTTGGTATATGATTCAGAAACTTTATGGCTTCATAGTATTCTTGCAGTTCATAAAAAACTTTGGCACTGTTGAGATAGACCAGGTCAAATTTAGGATGAAGTTCTATTACTTTTTGATAATATGCCAGAGTCTTCCATGGTTGTCCCAAATGATAATAGGACTGGGCCATATTGTAGTAGATCAGTCCCTTGTTTTTGCCTTGTCGCAATGCCCGTTGATAAAACATGAGAGCCTTTTTGTATTGTCTGTTTTTGTAGGCCAGACTTCCTTGTTGTAAAAAGGATTTTTTGGTATTCGTACCCATACTTCGAACGCTTTGATAACTAAAAAGTACAATCAAGAGTATGGTATATGTCATTATTTGTTTTGTCATAGATCGACCATTATAGGCTAAAGTTGATTTCTTGTCGCGCCCATACAGAAATAGGCATTTTATTTTTTACAGCCGGCTTAAAGCGCCATTGCATCACAGCCTCATATACAGCATCTTCAAATCCCCAGTGAGGTTTGACATCTTCAAATATTATTTTTCTGACTATGCCCTGTTCGTCTATTTTGATTTTGATTTTTACGGTGCATTCCACGCCCTCTTCACGGGCTTTGCGCGGATATTTTGGAGAAGCAATAAATTTTTTTATCGGCGGTTCATCAGCTTCATAGTCATTGATTACTTTTGTGC
>CAZCVM010000401.1:902-3036 GCA_964501965.1 uncultured Leptospiraceae bacterium
TGTGCTGTCCCCGGTGGCGATTCCTTCTCCAGGGCCGCTGCCGAGTACATTCAGGTCAAGCTTGAGCAATTGGGTATAGCTTTTCATTTTGAATTCTTTTTTTTCCGTTTTTTGCGCGGATTTTTTTTCTTTTTTCTTTTCCGGCTTGACAATAGCCAATGAATCCAGGGCGACTCTTTTGATTTTTCTGTTTGCCAGGATATCATGGATGCTGCTTTGAAAGGCATAGTAGGAAAAAGGAAGGAATATGAAAATAAGCGTGGATATCATCAGTGCAAAAGCCAACAAGATAAGCTGAACAGATATTTTTTTGATTATTTTTTTCATTTTTTTTGATTGCACTTTACTGGTTTTTGCTTGTCTTTTGGTCAATCCTTGAGTGCTGCGATGTTGACTTTTTTTACGCCGCTGAGATTGCATGAATCAATCACATCCACCACTGTGCCGCTCGGGGAGGCCTTATCCACAACAATGAGAGCCTGCCTTTGCGGATTTTCTCTGACCAACCGTTCTACAATAATTCTTAGCTGATCAATATCTACCTGCTTGTCCAGAAGGTGTATGGAACCTTCTGGAGTTACCGCAATAGTGATATGCTCTTTGGTAATTGTTTGCGCGGTCTTTGCTTTTGGTTTATTGAGAGAAACGCCCGTGTCACGGGAAAAAGTAGTCGTAACAATAAAAAATATCAGCAATATAAAAACCATATCAATCAAAGGCGATATATTGATTTCTTCATCATTTTCCAGAATATTTTTGTAACGATAACGCATATAATCATCCTTTATCCAAAAAAGCATCCAATGGCAGGTCATTGCGGAGCCGGGCAATTTTTCTGACTAGGAAAGTATAAAATAACATGATCGGGAAGGCTGTGATCAGGCCGGCTTGCGTAGTGATCAAGGCCTGGGATATTCCCTCAGCCATGAGTGCTGGATTTTGGTTGCCAAACAGTTGGATTGTGGTAAAAGTCTTGATCATGCCGGTGACTGTGCCTAGCAGCCCTAAAAGAGGAGCGATGCTATAAATAGTGGCAGCAATATTTATATCTTTACTAAGTACATGGCTTTTTAGACTAGATGCCAGTGATACATAAAATGGAGAATGTTTTTGCATAACCTTTGCTTTAGCGTTGCTTTCGCTTAATAATTTTTGACTGTCAATTGTTGCCTGGATTTTTTTTTCCATTGTGCCCAGACGATAAAATCGCGAAAGCAAAATATACCATGCAGCCACAGAAATAAAGAAAAGTATCGGAAGAATAATCCCGCCTCTGTTTATGATTTCAATAATTGCCAAAAGCATTTTAGTTTTCCTGTGATTTGAAATTGTTTAGATGATTCATGTTGTTTGAATTGTTTGTGTTGTTTGAGTCTTTGATAGTATTGAGAATTTCCAGGCCACGGGTCTCTAGCAAAGCAATGTAGTGATCAGCGCGGTTTTTTAGGATTCTGAAAAAGAACATGGACGGGATAGCTATGATCAGGCCAAACTCTGTAGTGACCAATGCCTCAGATATGCCGCCGGCTAGAATTTTTGGGTCACCTGTGCCAAAGGCTGTGATCACCTCGAAAAGTGATATCATGCCGGTCACTGTTCCCAGTAGGCCCAGAAGGGGAGCAAGAGTAGCCATGGTTTTGAGAGTGTTGAGATTTTTTTCCAATGGTGTAGATTCTTTGATTAGGCATTCTTCCAGAATGCCTTCCGCTTTTTCATAGTTTCCTTGCGACCGGTTTCGCACCTCGGATTCCAAAATAACAAGAGGCCTGCGTCGAGTTAAGAATTTAGATGCAAAACGTCCTAAATATTTATTTGAAGAATCCACCGAAAAATCAAGTCTGATAAAATAAAATATCAGCCGTTCTATAAGAATGACAAAGACCAATAAAAAAATGATTAGTAAAACATGCATCACTGTTTTGCCGGATTTGAACCAGGTGACAAAATCGGTGAAATAAGATTTGCCACGGGCAAGGACTTTGCCGGAAGCCGGTGACTGAAGCACATCCATGTAAAGGCCAACAACTTTGGTATTTTCATTTTGTTCTTTTATGGAAATGAGCCGGGACATACCGGTTGGTGGCATGTCCTCGAACCAGGTATAAATCTTGCCGGTGATTTTTCCGTTTCTGCC
>CAZCVM010000402.1:0-1947 GCA_964501965.1 uncultured Leptospiraceae bacterium
GATGAAGCTGAACTCCTGCCTCTATCTGCGGGGGGATGGCCAGCTGGCCCATGTCACGCTGGACGAGGTCTGCGCCCATGCCGCGGGCGTGATCTGCCTGACCGGCGGGCCCGAAGGCGCCATCGGCCAGCTTCTGCAAAAGAGCCAGCGCCCGGCGGCCGAGACGCTTCTGCGCGATCTGCATGCGGCCTTCGGCGACGGGCTGTATGTCGAATTGCAGCGCCACCCCGGAGCGACCGGCCTGCCCGAGGCGGAGCGGCTGACCGAGCGCGGCTTTGTCGAGATGGCCTACGAGATGGGCCTGCCGCTGGTGGCGACGAACGATGTCTATTTCCCGAAATCCGACATGTACGAGGCCCATGATGCGCTGATCTGCATCGCCGAGGGCGCCTATGTCGACCAGCAGGAGCCGCGCCGCCGTCTGACGCCGCAGCATTGTTTCAAATCACCCGAGGAGATGGTCACGCTGTTTGCCGATCTGCCCGAGGCTGTCGAGAACACGGTGGAAATCGCCCGGCGCTGCGCCTTCATGGCCTATCGGCGCGATCCGATCCTGCCGAAATTCGCCGATGACGAGGTCGAGGAACTGCGCCGACAGGCCAAGGCGGGGCTCGAGGCGCGGCTGGCGGTGATCCCCCATGCGGCCCCGGTGGAGGAATACGAGCAAAGGCTCGAGTTCGAGCTGGGGATCATCGAGGGCATGGGCTTTCCCGGCTATTTCCTGATCGTGGCCGATTTCATCAAATGGGCCAAGGATCATGATATCCCTGTCGGGCCCGGCCGCGGGTCCGGTGCGGGCAGTCTTGTGGCCTATGCGCTCACGATCACCGATCTGGACCCGCTGCGCTACAGCCTGCTGTTCGAACGCTTCCTGAACCCGGAACGGGTGTCGATGCCGGATTTCGACATCGACTTCTGCATGGAGCGGCGGGAAGAGGTGATCACCTACGTTCAGGACAAGTACGGGCGCGACAAGGTCGCCCAGATCATCACCTTTGGTGCGCTATTGTCCAAGGCCGCGGTGCGGGACGTTGGGCGCGTGCTGCAGATGCCCTATGGCCAGGTGGACCGGCTGTCCAAGATGATCCCGGTCGAGGGCGTGAAACCCGTCAGCATCGAAAAGGCGCTTGAGGACGAACCGCGTCTTAAGGAAGAGGCGCGGTCCGAAGAGGTCGTGGACCGGCTCTTGGACTACGGGATGCAGGTCGAGGGGCTTTTGCGGAATGCCTCGACCCATGCCGCAGGGGTGGTGATCGGGGACCGGCCGCTGGACGAACTGGTGCCGCTCTACCGGGACCCGCGGTCGGACATGCCCGCGACGCAGTTCAACATGAAATGGGTCGAGCAGGCGGGGCTGGTGAAGTTCGACTTTCTGGGACTCAAGACGCTGACCGTCATACAGAACGCCATCGACCTGATCCACGCCTCTGGCCGCGACCTGCACATCGCCGCCGATGGCAGCGCGATCTACGAACCCTTCGACGGGGCCGAGAACGATATCGGGCAGATCCCGCTCGACGATGAAAAGACCTATGCGCTGTATGCCCGGGCCAGGACGGTCGCGGTGTTCCAGGTGGAAAGCTCGGGGATGATGGATGCGCTCAAGCGCATGAAGCCCACCTGCATCGAGGATATCGTCGCGCTCGTGGCGCTCTACCGGCCGGGGCCGATGGAGAACATCCCGAAATACTGCGAGGTCAAGAACGGCCTGTCGGAACGCGACACGCTGCACCCGCTGATCGACCATATCCTGGACGAAACCCAGGGCATCATCGTCTACCAGGAACAGGTGATGCAGATCGCACAGGAGATGGCGGGCTATTCGCTGGGCGGCGCGGACCTGTTGCGCCGTGCCATGGGCAAGAAGATCAAGGAGGCGATGGACGCCGAACGGCCCAAGTTCCTTGATGGCGCGGCCAAGAACGGCGTCGACACGGCCAAGGCGCA
>CAZCVM010000402.1:1957-3015 GCA_964501965.1 uncultured Leptospiraceae bacterium
GCTACCAGACCGCATGGCTCAAGGCGAACCATCCGGTGGAGTTCATGGCCGGTGTCATGAACTGCGATATCCACCTGACCGACAAACTCGCCGTCTATTTCGAAGAGGTGAAAAAGGGGCTCGACCTGCCCTATGTCCCGCCCTGCGTGAACCGGTCCGACGCGACATTCACGGTCAGGGATGGCGCGCTGGTTTATGGTCTCGGTGCGCTCAAGAACGTCGGCGTGGAGGCGATGCGCCTTGTGGTCGAGGGGCGCGGTGACAAACCCTTTGCCACGCTTTTCGACTTTGCCCGCCGGGTGGATCTCAAACGCATCGGCAAACGCCCGCTCGAAATGATGGCCCGTGCCGGGGCGTTCGACGATCTGGACCGCAACCGGCGCCGGGTCTTCGACAGTCTCGAGGCGCTGATGAGCTACTCGTTCGCGATCCATGACCAGAAGGCGTCGAACCAGGTCTCGCTGTTCGGCGATGCGGGCGAGGATCTGCCCGAACCGCGTCTGCCTCCCGTGGACGATTGGCTGCCCGCCGAGCGGCTGGGTGAGGAATTCAAGGCGATCGGCTTCTACCTCTCGGGCCACCCGCTCGATGACTATATCGCGCCGCTGAAGCGCAAGGGTGTGATGACGCTTGACGAGGTCACGCGCGAGGCCGAGCGCGCGCCGTCCGTGGCAAAGATGGCCGGCGTCGTCACCCAACGGCAGGAGCGCAAATCCGCGCGCGGCAACCGCTTTGCCTTTGTCCTGATGTCGGACACCACAGGCGCGTTCGAGGTCACGCTGTTTTCGGAGGCTTTGGAACAATCGCGCGAGTTTCTCGAACCCGGTGCCAAGGTCGTGGTGACGGTCGAGGCGACGATGGAGTCCGACCAGCTAAAGCTTTTGGGCCGCTCGGTGTCGCCTATCGACGGGGTGGTGGCCGATGCGGGGTCGAGCGGGTTGCGTATCTTCGTCGATGCGGCGGGGGCGATCCCGTCGGTGGCTTCGGTCCTTGAGCAATCGGCGCAGACCGTGAAGCGGGCAGGCAAGGGCCCGGTCTATCTGTGCCTGATGGATCCC
>CAZCVM010000403.1:0-1256 GCA_964501965.1 uncultured Leptospiraceae bacterium
TCCAAAAATCGTATCTATTGCCCGTCATTTTGTGGAATCTAAAAAACCCATTGCAGCAATATGCCATGGTCCGCAAATTTTGGTGGCTGCTGACGGCGTAAAAGGGAAAAAAATCGCTCCGTATCCTGCGGTTGGACCAGAATGTGCTGCGGCTGGAGCTGCTGAAGTGATTGGTCCTAATGATACCTTTAGCAACGCGGTAACAGACGGGAATTTGGTATCTGCACCAGCGTGGCCAGCTCATCCTGAATGGATGAAGCAGTTTCTTACAATGCTTGGTTCAAGAATAGAAGCTTAACATTTTTTTATCCATCAGGCAATTTGAGGGCACTTCGGTGTCCTTTTTTTTATTGAGATTCCTTTGTTTTGTGATACGGTTGCAAAAGATAAATTGAAAAATAGCTTTTTTTTTGAACTTGTTCAAAAAAATGTGGACGAATGGCTCATTTTGATGTACATTCAGATTATTTGAACATGTTCAAATAATCTGAATAAATGAGGTGGGTTATGAAATACACAAAGCATATCATTACGGGAGTTTACGGTTATACAGGCAAATACATTGCTCGGATTTTGTTAACAAAGGGCCATGAAGTAGGGGGTCTGACCAATTCATTGGATAGAAATAATGAATGGGGAGTGAGCATTGCTGCTTATCCATTGAGTTTCCAAGATGAGGCCCTGCTAATAAAAAATTTGCGCGGATATGAAGTTTTGTACAACACATATTGGGTGAGGTTCAACCACGCGTTGTTCAATCATCGGGACGCGGTAAACAATACAAAAATATTATTTCAAGCAGCGAAAAAAGCAGGTATCAAAAAAATCGTTCATGTTAGTATTACCAATCCGGACGCAAATTCCAATTTGGAATATTTTCAGGGAAAAGGGGAGCTAGAAGCGGCTCTGAAAGAAACAGGTCTTTCTTATACGATTTTGCGACCAGCAGTCATTTTCGGGCCGGAAGATATTTTGATCAATAATATCGCTTATCTGGTCCGCAAATTTCCGGTTTTTGCCATACCAGGTGATGGGCAATATCGCTTGCAACCGATTCATGTACAAGATTTGGCTGAACTAGCGGTAATGGCCGGTCAGCAAAAAGAAAATCAGATCATTCACGCGATTGGGCCGGAAACATTCACATACCGCGCTTTAGTGGAAACCATTGCACGCATTTTGGCACGCAAAACCTGGATTATTCATTTGCCCAAAAAAATTGTTTATTTTTTGAGTAAGATGATGGGTTGGTATTA
>CAZCVM010000403.1:1266-3011 GCA_964501965.1 uncultured Leptospiraceae bacterium
TATTATCAGGATGAAGTGTTGACTTTGCCTGAGTTGGATGGTCTTATGGCGGATTTATTGTATGTGTCAGATAAACCTATAGGCAAGATTCCATTAACCCAATGGCTGGCCCAAAATTCTTTGCAAGTGGGCAAAGTGTATCACAGTGAATTGCAGCGGCGTACTGACCGAAAAAGTCCCTATCTCCCGCCAGCCCAATGAATATTTGGTAAAATATTCATTGCAAGAGCCGAGCCATTGAGTTGCCACAAGATTTTTGGGTAGAGCCATTCCTTGTCCCGAAATTTGCAGCCAAGGCCATGCATATTTTAGGGATACTGTGGTGCGGATATCAGTTTTTAGTGGTCAGGGTGCAGGTTCAGTGGTGCGGGTCTGAAGGCCCGCACCACCATTGATTGGTTTATTAATGCACCACCATTGGTTTATGTATCGCGCTAGCTGTACAAAATTTTTATTCCAATGTGCCTAGACCGAATACATGGATAATGCATTAAATGCCCACATTAAATGTTTACGTAAATATTTAGGGAGCTGATCCGAAACTATCCAGTAAAGTGCTAACTCCTGAGGCATCGCCTAAATAGCTAGACGCAGAGCCCCAGGCACTCATACTGGAACAAAGACCTGCTGTGGCATTGGTCACATTTGCCAAAGACGGTGACCCATCATTGTAGTATTGCGACCAAAAATTGCTGCCGTCATCCATAGAAAATCCGGATTGATTGTAACAGATACCATCCTCACCTCCACTGATTTCCGAAGACATATCCTGCAGCCATTGCGTGAGTACAGCGTCCACTGTTGTATTTCCTGAGCCTGAATATGTCTCAACAGGTGAACCATCATTATAAAACGTAAAATCTGCGAAAACTTCGGTATCGCCTTTGATGCTGTTGCCCTTGATTTGATCCATAGTGATGCCATCTGTTTTATCTGAGCAAAACTCAATATTGTATTGTACAACCCCAAAATCATAATTATCCACATCTTTGGCATACGCGATGACATACATACTTTTTATATCATCTTTTGTAGCTGTACATTCTGAAGAGTACTTGAATTCATGCCATTTGCAATTTGTTTTGTCCGCATTTTCGCTTTTGCAATTGGTTCCGTCTATAGACATATCAAATTCAGAAATTACTTTGCCCGTAGTCGTGGAGTCAAAAAGACCCATATTGGCAGTGACTTTACCTTTGAGCTTAGTTTCCATAAATAGACCTACTGCTGGTTTTAATTCGGTTTTTTCAGTGCCAGTCCACATACGAAAAGCCAGAGGAAATGTAGTTTCATCTCCGGTCCAGGTGCCGCTTGATCCAATATTATCAAAATCAGCAAAATCGAGAGCCATATATTTCCCATCGTCTGTCTGAAAAGCTGATAAAGATTTGGTTCCGGCTGGAATATTGCAAGCCACACTGCCCAGAATACCATCTTCTATACTGTCATTGCAGTCCATATTTTCAGCCGTATTTTTGCCAATGATGAGTTCTTTGGTAAATTCTCCCGTAGCGCAGGCCATATAAAACCCAAAATTGAGTAATGAATTTGTATCATCCAGGGTTGCGCATTTACTGGTACTGCTGACCTGGGTCAATATCCTGGCGGAAATGGTGTCGTACCCATCCTTATTGGTTTCCTGGGTCAAGCCGCTGTTTGAAATGACTTTTGAGCTAGTTGTTGTGCTGCCAACTTGCATGTCGGAAACATCGATCATCATTTTTGTGGGAATGGGGATGTTTTTC
>CAZCVM010000404.1:0-3009 GCA_964501965.1 uncultured Leptospiraceae bacterium
TGCCAGGCAGGAGTATCTGCCGGAGAAAAAAAACAAATGTATTTGCCGTTATATGGCAAGGTTGTTGCTGGGGAAGGTTTTACCAGTGCAAGGGCCTTTAGGTTGTTTGTGTTTATGGTCGCTGAAACAATGGTATGAGTGCCATTAAAAGAAGTCCGGTCAAAATCTATATTTTTTTGTACCAGAGCCAGGTCTCCAGCATCTATAGTTTGATTTTGGTTGCTATCGAAAAATAAGATAATGTCCGCTCGGGTCGCTTTATTTTGAATCGGCAAATTGGCAATGATTTGTCCTGACTGGTCCGTGCGCCAATTGTCATTGGGCCCTTTGGCGTACATATATGTTTGATCCCAAAAAAGAATATGTGTCATGGTAAAAGGAGCAACGCTTTGCCCAGAATTTTTCACTTCGATCAACAAAATAGTTTGTGAATCTTGGATTTCTTTCAGAGTGGGTGGTGTGGCGTCATAATGACAAGCTGTGCCGATAAATAACAACACACTGGCCAGAAAATATATAGGTAAATAATTTTTATATTTCATATATTTTTTAGAATGGCTACATTATCATATTAAATTATCATATTAAATTGTCATGGAAAAATATCCTGCAAAATTTTCATTATTTTCATTAGGATAAAAATTGAAAATTTTGCAAGATAATCTCATACAACCAGTAAAAGTATATACCCAAAGCCAGAACCGTGACCAACGGCGTGCGTATTTTTTGAAGCGCAACACGGGTTTTGTAAGAATAAAGCAAAGCACCTCCAATACCCAATAAAGATCCAAGCATAGTCATGTAAATAGCTTCTTCGATATTTAATGCCAGGCCAATGGCGAAAATGAATTTTATGTCCGCGTAGCCCATTTTGTTTGGTAAAAAAATATATAGCAAGAAAAATACCAGTGTCAAAATAACGCCGCTGCCGCGCCGCAATAGAAAAATATCCAAATGACTGGTGGGTTGAAGTATGATTTGATGTATCCAAATGGGCATCGTCAAAAGCAAAAGCGCGATAATCAATGAATTGGGAATATGCAATGTCTTGAAATCAATCAATGCCAGCCATGACACGATAGTGAGGATTGCAATAAAATACAATAGCTGACCAATTGCGACGCCTTGCAGCATGGACAATTTTTGGTAAAAACTAAAACCCAGGGCACTACCTAATACAGCCCAGAGCAATTCTGTGACAGGATAAAACAGCGGGATATGTTTTTGGCAATACCTGCATCGACCACAGACAAAAAACCAGGAAAAAACTGGGACCAAATCATAAAAAGGAATTTTTTTTTGACAATGGGGACAATGTGAAGAACGCAAAAAAATCTTTGCCAGGGTGTTGCGTCTTTGAGACAATGTGCCAAAAAAATACCCGGCTAGCCGATCGCCAATGTTTACGACAAAGCTGCCCCAGAGAGAACCAAATACAAAACCAAATATGAGATATATCCACATAAATTGTTATTTATTTTCTATGATAGGGTGATCGTTTTCGTATTCCTGCATAGTTTTAATTTTGAAAAAACTCATCAAACCAGCGACTTTAAACACTTTTTCGATGGAAGATTGTACTCCCACAATGCCAAATTGGACTTTATTATCGCTCGTGATATTCAATCCTTTGATGAGCGTGCCAATTCCAGAAGAATCCACATAATCTACATTGCTCAGGTTGATAAATAGCCATTGCTTTTTAGGATCAACACACTCTTCTATTTTTGTTTTCAGATCTAGTGAAGTGTAAATATCCAAACTGCCGTCTAGCACTAGAGCAACCGCATCCTGCCGATTTTCTACTTCAATTTTCATATTTTTTTCCTGATTTTTTAGAATTTTGTCTTTGTTGAACTTGGTCTATAAACCAATCATTTGTCAAATCTAAAATATTTAAATACTTTTTTTCATATTTTTTTATTTTTTCCATTTTTAATTATGAAATAGGTTTAGGTAGAATCCGTGATCCAATCCGGTCGGGAAGAAGATTCTGTTTGCAAATCAGCAAATTGGTTGTTGTTGTACAGAAAATAACCGGCCGCGGCGATCATGGCCGCATTGTCCGTGCACAATATCGGCGGGGCAGTCACTAAGCGCAAATGAAAATGCCGTACAGTTCGTTCCAGCCAATCGCGAATAAAGCCATTGGCAGCAACTCCACCGCTAAGGACAAATATCGGAGCCATTGTTTTTTTTTGATCCTGGTACTGGGACGATTGTAAATAGCGTGTCACATTGCGGGACAATACCTCAGCGATTCTATATTGCAAAGCAAAAGCCAAATCTTCCATAGAATATTTTGGAGATTGCTTTTCATTTTGAAGTAATCGATAGACCGATGTTTTAATACCAGAAAAAGAAAACGACCAGTCATTTTGCCGAGAATCTTTCAATATTGCAGGAATAGGCAATGTTTTGGCTAACAATGAAAGATTGGTTTCCGCAGCATTCAAATATTTTGAAAAAAAATCACTTTTTTGAGCCATCTTTTCTATGATGGGCCCTCCTGGATATCCCAAATTCATCAGCTTTGCTGTTTTGTCAAATGCCTCCCCTGCGGCATCGTCCCTTGTTGTTGCCAATAAGTGCAAAAAACTGGGGATACGATGTTTTTTACTATAATGCAGCAAAGCTGTATTGCCGCCGGATATTAATAAGGCCGGAAACGAAGCCTGGCCTGGAAATTCCGGTCCATGATATTTTTTGTATTGGAGAAAAGGCGCGTGCAAATGGCCGGTCAAATGGTTG
This sequence comes from uncultured Leptospiraceae bacterium, assembly GCA_964501965.1. Classification (GTDB taxonomy): domain Bacteria; phylum Spirochaetota; class DYNZ01; order DYNZ01; family DYNZ01; genus CAZCVM01. The sequence continues at coordinate 2,752 of CAZCVM010000404.1, forward strand.
ACAGCTACTAGCGGTATTTTTTTTACTAGGGCAAATGTTTTTGCTGTTTGCACTCCAATCAGCAAAGAACCGATAAGTCCAGGACGATTGGTCACAGCAATATAATGTATATCCGACCAGGACAACTGGCTTTCTGCCATTGCATTGTCCAACAATACATTAATTTTTTCGAGATGATTCCTGCTGGCCAATTCCGGGACAACGCCTGCATAGGGCTGGTGCAATTCTATTTGACTGTGTATTTGCAGTGAAAGTACC
>CAZCVM010000405.1:0-3005 GCA_964501965.1 uncultured Leptospiraceae bacterium
AAAATGCTGGAAAAGGTGGTCCCACCCTCGCAGGGATCCGGCCCCCACCACCGAGCCCACCCCTCGACACGCCAAATGCGCGTCGCTATAGTGCCCACACGCTCCCAGCGTGTGGTCCCACCCACCCTTTCAGCTTTTCGCATTTCCTTTTTCCCCACCCCCTACGGATGTCCTACCCCCTGTGGTAGAATGGCGTTCCTATGATTGAAAACCTGACCGAAATCGCCTTCATCCTCGACCGCAGCGGCAGCATGGAATCCATGCGCCCGGAAGCCATTGGCGGCTTCAACAGCTTCCTCCAGCGCCAGCAGGAAGACCCCGACCCAGCCCGGATCTCCCTGATCCTCTTTGACCACGAATATGACCCCCTCTACTTTAGCGTCCCGGCGGAATCTGCTAAACCTCTCACCGATACCACCTACGCACCCCGTGGCACCACCGCCCTCCTCGACGCGATGGGCCGGACTATCGACGACCTTGGACGCCGCCTCGCCGCCCTCCCGGAAACCGAACGCCCCGGAAAAGTCCTCATCGTAACCCTCACCGACGGGATGGAAAACGCATCCTGCGACTATACCATCGGGGACATCAAAGACCGCATATCCCAACAGGAGGGCACCTACAACTGGGACTTCATCTTCCTCGCGAGTGACCCCCGCGCGATGAACCTCTCCGACACCCTCGGCATCGCTTCAAACCTCAAAGCATCCTACGCCCCCTCCAAAGGCGGAACCACCATCGCCTTCACCGAGAGCGCCAACATCGTCCAGGAACGCCGGGCCCGCCGCCAAAACCCAACCCGTCAACCTGCTGAGTGATCCGTCAAAATAAACCAAAAAACACACCGTTCGAAATAAAATGAAGACATCTGAACACGAATTCGAAAAACTGGCTTCTGCTAATGGAGAGTTTCACAAGCCGATCTTTGATGGAATAGTTGACGAACAGAGGTTTCAGCTTGAGAGGATCAAGTTACTATGGGTGTTAAAGGAGCCTTGGGAGAAATTAGGAGCGAGTGTTCGAGGAGGAGGATGGAGCGTTACCCGAGATCTTTTGCTGAAGGGTGAACTTAAGAACAACAGGGGAACCTATCCACCGATGGCGTACGTGGCTTATGCCATCAAAAATGGATTCCTGCCGCTTTCTTCGATCCACAAAATGACCCACAACCACGAAGTTCGAGACGCTCTCAGAACAATCGCTTATATCAACATTAAAAAATTTCCCGGCCACACGAGAGCCAATCATAAAATTATCAATGAATACTTCAATCGATACAAAGAATTTCTTGTGGCTCAAATAGAGCACATTAATCCTTCTGTCGTTATTTGTGGAGGCACAGGCCACCACTTTGTGAATGCGTATCATTTAATTCCAAAACCACTTATAGAGAATGGACCGGCTTACTGTAGGCATAATGGCATTCATTGGCTCTTCGCCTACCATCCAAGCCAAACCACCATCGGCAAACATGCATACATTGATGGCATTACCCAGACAATTAAATCGATCAATGAAGAATTCGAACGAGGCAACGGTGGCATCGACTAACGCCGCACTACACGTCTCGGGAGGTGTCGTTTGTCACAGTCCCGCCGACGCGGGACCCCGCAACTCACCCATCGCCCCCTCCCGAACCAACCACTCAACCCACCGGTAGGATGGTTTACAGCCAGTCTGGGAAAGAAACCGTCGTCATACCCCTATACATAGACGCATTTTCATTCTTTTAATGCGTAAAATCGTCCATTGTCAAACATCCTACGTGTTACCAGAACAATACCCAGACACGCCCGCGTTTGTTAGGGAGATCGGTTCTCGACAAACATATCCACGCCATCCGGGCGATCCCAACCTCCCGACCCAAGGCTCCCGCACTAATCCACCAACCAACACATTGAAATGTTATCGCTTTCTTCTCTTGCCATCCCCACCTCAGCCCGTCAACGTACCTCGAAGTCTTTGAGATACACTAAAAGACACCGTTGGACAATAATAACAAAAAACGAAAAAAATGAGTAATTACTGGTTAGTAGGAGCCTTCTGGGGAGGCCAGGATCACCAGGATGAGAGATTTTTGTCTCAAGGAATCTGGATGCTTGGGTGGGCCAAAGAGGATCAGCCCGCGCAGTATAAAAAGGCATCAGGAATGAAAGGCAGGGGGCAGACTGGAATTAAAGTTATGCACCTTGGAATAATCAAAGGCGTGATTCTGGATGCCGATAAAATCGTCTGCTCTGTGAATTGGGTGGCCACGGATTTGAATAGAAATATTGAGGAAAGTCGGGGAGCCTTTAAATCTATCCACGGTCCGTTTGAGCGGGATGATTGGACAAACCAAATTTTTTCTCTGTGACTAAAATGATCCATCAAGTCGCTGGTATCAATTCCGTTACGGCTCCGCCTTCACTCCATCTGACACCTTACCTCTGCGGCCATTCGGCAAGTTTTTCCACGATTTTCACGCCAATTTTTCCTTCAAGGGATGATGCCTCGAGATGAGGGTTTGAATACCAGTGGTCGCATCGAATTCGTCGATAGACCTTTCGCATCTTCTGATAGTTTTGAACTGACATCACTGAATTCCCTTCCTAGGTTCGAGTCCTTATGATTGAAGCGGCGGATGACCCCTCGACGGCAAGAGCGCTGGTCTTGTTCAAGCGTTCTCTAAGGAGTCGTAACGGTCATCGGCCTACCGGGCCGGGCCGAACTAAACTCTCAGCCGTTGCGCCCGCACAACGTTCCATCCGCCCAGGCCAGTGCTATAGCGGGACAAGTCGGTCCCGGACCGGCACCCCTTTCTCCGAACCCCCACGCTGGGGAAAGTCTAAATCGGGGGCGGCACCGTCACCCCACATGCGACATCTCGATGATTCATCGGGGTAACCACTATTTGACGTTCTCCAAAAATACTCCCTATTCGACACCAGAAATCCATCTTGAAGACCAGGCTCAATCGAGTATTCTATCCCCATGCGCATTGAAGTAGAGACAGAAGTTGATGG
>CAZCVM010000406.1:0-3003 GCA_964501965.1 uncultured Leptospiraceae bacterium
CCAAACAACTACCGTATAATATAGTCCGTGGTAAACATAAGGCAAACTGCTATCCATATTAATTATTCCAAATTTTGTAGCAGCTTTTGGCAGCTTTCCAGAATCAAATGTATAAGTAACCATACCTCCATCAGGTAGAATGACCCGCCTTAGACTGCCTGGATTTTTATCAGCGGATTTATCAAAATAACCAAAATGAAAACCGGGCAAACCTTTGCCATTCGCATTGATTTGTTTCAGTCCGGTTAAGTATCTTTTTTTAAAAAGATCACTGCGATCTGGATCATCCGAATCGTCATTAGATACATTAAATATATCGTAGCTTAAGGCAATTTGATACAAAAGATTCTCTTGAAAGTTATCAACTTCAATGTTATCCAGATATTTATCCTGATATGGAAACTGAAAAGCTATTTTACCCTTCTGCGGCTCTATTGGCAATTGAATCTCAAAGTCTTCTTTATCTTTATAATTAAATTTGATAATGATTTGTGATGCAGTGATTATTTTGGAGATTCTCGATGCTCTGGTATACCGTAATCCTGTATTTCCAATCTCAATATCCGTGGATTCATATTCCAATGTATTGCTTTCGCCGTAAATATTTTCAATTTTCGCCAAATTCCAAGCAACAGGATACTTTTGAGCATTATCCGCGATAACAGTACTGCCTATCCAATTTCCCCATTTAATACCCCATTGGAGACACGTTTGGTTTCCTTCTACATTCCCAAAGGTAGAAATTGTTCCATCCGTCTTTACAATTTGCCAGGTTTCATTATTCCGATTATAGATTATTTGCCAAAGAGGTAGGTTCTTGGCCTGAAAATTCAATATTCCATTATTCGCGGATACACGATAAAGCGGTACGGTGCTTCCACCTGTTATCAGATAAAATTGATCGTCAAAATTTGCTCCGGTCTTTTGATTATCCACAATAATCTTTTCAATGGACATAGACCAACCAACCCCCAGAGTATCTGTTGGTGCTTCCATATTCCAGGTATTGACTATCGTGTGAACATTGCTTTCATAAAAAATGCTAACATTTATATCAAGTCCGCTATTACCAGGTAAAGAAACCAGATTCAGAGGCAAATTTATATCCCCGCGAAACAGATTCACGCTATTATTGATATCTCCGAGGCTCATTTGCCCTGGAGTAACCAGGGGAGCGGCTGATTTAATTGCTGGTTTATCTTGCATTCTTACCTCTTCAAAAATCAACATATCCTCCTTATTTTTAGAATATCATTATAAAAACAACAATTTTTTTTAATTTCAATTTTTTTTTACAACCATTGGAACTTATAGTTGCAGAACTATTTTTTTTTTGAGATGTTATTTTTTTTCTTCTACTTTCCATTGCTCTATCATTTGCTTTGCTGCTGTGTACGATGCCATACTTCCCAAAAAGAAAATTTGTATCATTGCTGCTTTGTCTATTTTTTTTCCATATTTTGCCACAATATCCTGGATAAACTTTTGCACTTGCGTATATTTTTCAAATTGCCAAATATCCAAAATATTGCTTTTTGAATCCTCTAACCCACTTTGGGCTTTCTCAAATAACAAATCGATATCAGCCCAGCGTTGACTGGATTCCGGTATAGCTTGTTTGATCTTTTTTTGCTGCATCTTTGCTAGGCTTTGCTGTGGATGACAAAAAACAAGTATGGCTGGCAACGTTTGCAATGATTGAACCATTTCTGTTAGTGGTTTATCTTTGAAAGCAGCAAAAAAGACTATACGTATCATATTATTTTTTTTATGATTATTGTTATTTTTGCTATTATTTTGGCTATTATCTATATGCCGAATATAATCCACTGCGTATTGAATCGCAGCTGGATTGTGTGCGCCATCAAAATAGAAATGAATATTGCGCCCGCCAATCATCGCAGTATTCAACAGTTCCATTCTGCCCGGCATTTTTAACTGACTAGCATAATCCGCAGCCCGCACCACATTTGCTTGCCTTTTTTGTTGCAAAGATACGCTATTCATTCTTTTATTATCAACAATATCTTTATTTTTTTGCAAAAAAATCATAGCCGCTGCCAGAGCCATAGAAAAACTATCTGGCAAATACACGGATGAAAAATCACTGGATAACCTCAAAACAATCTCTTCTTTTGAAGTAAAAAAAATAAACTCATTATTTTTTACAAAAAAATCTTTACCCAAACGGTACAAAGCAATTTTTCTCTCCGCGCAATATTGTTCGGTTATCTCCAGCAATGATGATTTATCATGGGTTTTGTTGGACGCTGGGCACAGAGTGTGCCCTTGTTTTTGCTTTAAATTTCCCACAAGTAAAGTCATATCTTGATGAACAATGCCCAACTTTTCAAGCAATATTTCTTCCAGAGTGTCTCCCAAAATATGGGTATGATCCAAACCTATGGAAGTAAGTATACCAATGGCAGCTTTGGCCTGAGTCACGCTATCCAGTCGTCCGCCCAAGCCTGTTTCCATGACCGCACAATCCACTTTTTCTTTAGCAAAACAAATAAAGGCAGCAGCAGTCAAAGCTTCAAAATAAGTCATTTTGCCTTGTCTGATATTTTTTTCCTTCCCATTGACTTGAAGACGAATAAAATTTAGAAGCTTTGCCAAATAATTGTCATCGATATTTTGATTGCGGATATGAATGCGTTCGTGCAAAGTAACTAAATGGGGCGAATAAAAAGCACCAGTAGCGAAACCCATACTATGCAATATTTGTTCCAAATAAAAAACTGTGCTTCCTTTGCCATTAGTTCCGGCAACCTGGATAGAAAAAAATTGGCTTTGCGGATGTCTCAAAAGCTCCAAAAGATCGGCAAAACGTTGGACATGAAAAACTTTATCTATATCGGCGCGATGCAAGGTCTGCAATGAAATTTCATGATTGACCAGGGTGTTTAGTATTTTCTCTGCTTTATTCGCTTTATTCATTTTAATCGCTTGATTCCCACATTCAATGACATGGTCGCCAATACCAGATTTTCGCTATTTTTT
>CAZCVM010000407.1:0-2997 GCA_964501965.1 uncultured Leptospiraceae bacterium
CTTTTCCTGTTCGAAGGTCTTTTCCCAGGCAAAGTCCTCCTCGAACTCCTCGTAGGCGGGTGGGTTCTGCAGGAAAACCAGGCCGGTCTCCAGGCAGCGCACCACTTGCCAGCGGCCGCTGGAATAGGGCGTTTGGGCGGTTTCTGTAACACGCTGAAGGATGGGGCTTACGCGGTCCATAATTATGAAATTCCAACCCTATTGTCGCCCGCTGGAATTGGAAAGGCGCAATTCCAACGGTCTACCGAGGCGCAATTCCATGGGCTTTTTCAGGTCAATCGTGAGGATTCCGTTTCGGGGAAATGGGGAGATTGAGGATAAAAAAACTTGACCCTTCTTTTCTCCCCGCTAATTTCATATTTAAATCTGTAGTTCATATGCGAATTTTTGAATAATTCCGGACCTCCCTCGAAAACTGCCCCCCTTTTTTACTCCGAATCGCCTTATCAAAACGTTGCCTCCAGGAAACGCAAAACGGAGTGTTTGGCTGGCTCCATATGTAAGGAGCAGGAAAGCTGAACCTAAGCCATTCCTTATGATGGGTAGGGGAAGGGGATCAGGGCGTGGGAAGCCCGGAGACTGGCAGGACCCACGCGAACCCGCAGAGCTGCCGGGCCGACTAAAAGGAGCCCATCACCCTTCAAACCGCAAAATCCCAACTCCCAATCCCCGAATTATGAACAACTCGAAAACGAAACAACCAGAACCCAAGGGAGGCCCCGGAAAGGTCTTTTCATGGATAGTCGTCGGCATTTTTATCATCGCTAGCCCGGGCGCGAAAGCCCAGCCGAGTGGCGATGATGACGTCGAGACATTGGAATCCTTTGAAGTGTACAGCATTGCGCAGGAAAATGCGGTGGAACGCCGGCGCCAGTCGGACACGATCGGAAGTTTTCTGAGTTCGGACACCTTGGGGGAGTTGCCCGACGACGACTTGGGCGAGGCGCTCTCGCGACTGGCCGGTGTAAATGTGATCGGGGGGCAGGGGACAGATGAAGGCAACGTGGTGATCCGCGGGGCGGATGGGCAGTATAACTCGATTCGCATCAACGGCGCCTCGCAAGCGAACGCACGGTTGGGCTCGAGGTTATATGATGTGAACCAGATCCCGGCCGAAATGGTGTCCAGTGTGGAGGTGTTGAAGTCAATCACGGCGGAGCATCCGGCGGATTCGATCGGTGGCGCGGTGAACGTGGAGACGGCGACGGCCTTTGAAATCGGCGAGCGGACGGTGCGTTATAAGCTGGAAGGTCGTTACCGCGACCAGGGGGAAGCGGACGGCTACGGCGGCAACCTGATTTATTCCGACGTATTTTCGGTGGGGGGCGGCGAGTCCAATCTCGGCTTTTTCCTGAATCTCAACTTCGTGGACGAGGACCTGTTTGTCTGGAACACGCAGAACCGCTTTCTGGACCAGGAAAGCCGGCTCCAGCTGTCCGACGCGGAGAACGAGGACATTGCGAATGCGTCGATCCTGGACGTCAACTCGAACGCGATGCAACCCATCTGGGATCGGTTTGACCCAAACGAGGACCGGGTAAACCGGGAGGAATTTACGTTCAACGCGAGCCTGGATTTCAAGTTGAGTGACCGGACGGAGCTCTTCTTCCGGCCCTGGTATCAAAAATCTGAGCAGCAGGTCGATTTGATGGCGGTGCGCCTGGACCGAGGGGAGCGGATTATCCGGGACAACTTCTGGTTTATCGACGAATCCGGCAACCCGATCGGCTCGTTTGAAGATACGGACGGGGACGGCGTGCTCGGCAGCGAGAACGACGCGTTCATTCGCGGGACGGACGCCAACGGCGACCTGATCATCACGGACAGCTACGAAGGATCGCGGGACGGGCGCATTTTCCGGCAGGTCCGTAATCGGGAGGAAGCGAGCGAAACCTATACGTTGGATTTCGGAGGCGAAACTATTCTGGAAAACGGCCTGCTGGACTACCGGATTCTTTTTTCCACCGATGAAGGGACGCAATATGATCGGGAATGGCGGTTTCAGGAAAGATCCAGCGACGCGAACAGCGGGAACCTGCCGTTTCGCATGCGGATCACGGATGGATCCACCCCGCTTCCGGAGTTCATCGTCTTTGAAGTGACGGAAAATCGCGGCCACGTGCCGGCGGACAACGAACGAGACATCTTCGGTGACGTAAACCGCAATTTTACGGACACGGCACCATTATTCACGCTGGAGGACATCAGCGAAGACGTGGTGCTTGGCGCCCTAAATTATGAGCACGACTTCACCGAATCCTTCACAATGAAAACGGGGCTGCGCTACCGCAAGGCGGAGCGGGAAAACGTGGTCACGCAGCTCTTTTTCCAACCCGACGGCGTGTCGGGTCGCAGCGTGTTGCCGATCAACCAGATCGCGACGCGCGACGGGCCGTTTACGATTTTCGATGGAAAGTATGCGGATAAGTTCGGGCCCTTTTACCGCATCCAGTCCGCGTTTGAATTTTTCCAGGACGACCTGGCCGCCAATCCCGGCAATTGGCGGTTTGACCGCAGCGACCTGCGCGACGCGGCCGACACGGCGGATCTGGAAGAAACGGTTACGGGAGCCTACCTTCAGGGGACTTACCGCTGGAAGGACCTGACATTGATCGGAGGTCTGCGCTATGAACAGACCGATCTCGAGACCACGTGGCGCGCGGACCGTTTCCAGGTCGACGCGGACAACCTGCCTGGGCTGACCTCGGCCCAGGCTGCGAATATGAACGCCGAAATCCAGGAGACAATCACGGATATCGGCTTTACCGGGCCGTCCGGCGGTTTTGACTTCGGGGACATCGTCGACAACATCACCAACTCGAATGATTACGAAAACTGGTTGCCTAGCTTCGTGGCAACCTGGCGCGTCGGCAACTCCGGCCACCTCTTCCGGTTCGCCTGGACCAACACGCTGAGCCGTCCAGATTACCGCGAGCTCGTGCCCTATGATGGTGCCCAGGTGAACCAGCAACTGGCCAACGCCGGAGTGATCAACCT
>CAZCVM010000408.1:0-2493 GCA_964501965.1 uncultured Leptospiraceae bacterium
ATCAAAATGGAATGCGTATTTGAGCGCAAACAATAGCAAAATATCAAAAGTACCGGAAACATAACGAATCCAATAATTGTACTTTGCTTTTCGCAGCACAAATTCCAATATCACTGCGAATACTACATACACAGCATCAGATATCAAAATGCCGCCCCAAACCGCGAAAACACTATTATTGCGGTACGAAGAAAGACCTGTCACCAGAAACAACAAAGCCAATACAAAACGCATTCGATTGATTTTTCGCTCCGCGTCCATAGAAGTCTCTTCATAGCTTTGGCGAAATAAATAATCTGATCTGCGTTTATCATCCGAATTTTCATCTGAAATGTTGGCTGTGCTGTGTTTCTTTATTTTTTGTTTCATACAAAAATTTTCCTATATTCAACGATTTATCAACGCTTTTTCGCATTTTGGATAAATGCATATTTTTTTTTGCGAAATGAATATGTGTCAATTAAGCCATCTTGCTATTGTTGTCAATTATATTCATTCTGTCCAAACGAAAAACTCGTTTCGCGTTACGCAAATAGCAAAATGCTTCGATATAGGGATTCGTATAATGAAAAAACAACTTCAATGGCACAATTTTTCTGGTCGTATGCTGCCCTCTAGTGTCCAGATATTTAATTGGTATGGAACATTGTTTTTTTTGCGCGTCCGACAACGCGTACTGCAAATACTGATAACGGCGAAATATTTTTTGAGCCTGTTTTTGTTTGGGCCATTTTTGTCTGCCCAGCACATAACTTTCCCTGGCCTGTTTCCAGGTTTTTTTCAATATCCTATTTGATGGATTGATTGCAAAACCCATTGATTTGCGCGAACAATGCCAAAGAATCCGAGCTGCTGCGCGGGCATCGTCCAACCCCCGATGATTGCGGGCGACATGAATATTCCAATGCTTTTTTAGATTGTACAAAGAATAGGACGGCAGCCCCGGGTAAACCGTTCTTGCCAGGGAAACAGTATCCAATACAGCCACACCAGCAAAAGGAGCCATAGATATCGGATCACATTGCACCTTTTGCTGCGACACAAAATCGGATTTCACAGGCATGGTACTGTACATGGATTGCAGATATTTTTCCAGAAATCCGCCGTCAAAGCGAGCATTGTGCGCTACTAGCAAACTATTTTGAGCAAAATTTATGAATTCTGATACCACTTCCATAGGCCCAGGCTGCTTTTTTACGTCATCATCACAAATCCCATGAATCTGGACAACATGCTCAGGGATTGGAATGCCGGGATTAATCAACGAGGAAAAACTCTGTAAAATATTGCCATTTATGTCCATTCGTACAGCACCCAATTCTACTATTTCATCGACCATAGAATGAACACCCGTGGTTTCAAAATCAAATACAACAAATTCCAAATCATGAACCGATACCGTATCCTGCCGGATATCTTCATAAGTAATCATTATTTTGTTCCCTTGACCTTTTTTTTACTCACTTCTTACGCACCCAATAAGCAATTTTTCCAGGTTCAAAAATAGCAAGGAAAAAAAATATGATTCGCCAATATTTATATCTTTAGGTCATTTTCTTAATCTAAATTTAGAGGATATGGCGAATCTTGCTTCCATTGGGCTACAAGCTGGGGCAACGCTTCCACAGCATACAATGGCAAAGATAATAGCCAATAGTTAATGGTTACATTATGATCTCCATATCGAGTTGTATGTTCTATTTTCTGCAACTCAGGCATATTTAAATCAAAACGGACAGCACAATTATTTTTTTTATAAAGCACAAACTGCTGCAATGATTTCAAAGAACCGCTTTTTCCTGATTTGACTTCGATAGGAAGGATTTTCTCCGCAAAAGAAATAACATAGTCTACTTCCGCATTATTTGCTTTTCCTTCACGGAGCCAATAATTGATATTCACCCGATTGGTCTTTGGAACAATTTCTAGAAGCTCCTGACCAACAAACTGTTCGGCCTGCATACCTTGATTGACCAGATTTATATGATCCAAATCACTAATGGCTCTCCAATCAAGGCCGGATATATGATTGGCCAACCCAATATCCAAAAAAATTAATTTATAAATATTTTCATCTGCATCTGAAAACAAGGGTATTCCAGAACAATGACTATGGACTACTTTTTGGCAAACCATTGCTTTGGACAAAAGATCTATAGCGTATTTCACCTCTATAGTACGGTCTTCTCGGGACAAATTTGTGTATTTGACCTTCTTGCCGATGTTTCTCGGGATGGCATGGAAGACTTTTTGCAATAAGACTAAATCCTTGTGGCGTGCGTACTTAGAAAAATCATCCAGATAAGTATTGACTATACTACTATGGACATCGGCAACATCTTGCAGCGAACCGTTTTCACAATAAGTGGCCACAGCCTCAGGCATACCCCCAACATAAAGGTATTCTTTGAATTTTTTTAATAACTCATTATGAGCGGCCTGGGGAATTTTTAGTTGTTGAATACTAAGATCAATATATTTAACCAAATCAGG
>CAZCVM010000408.1:2503-2994 GCA_964501965.1 uncultured Leptospiraceae bacterium
AAGACCGTAAAAATTCCTTAAAAGTCATAGGACCTAAAAAGCTGTACTCTACACGTCCTACTGGCATAGAAAAATTCATATCTGCCAAAGCAAATTCCAATAAAGAACCAGCAGCTATAATAGCCATATCTTTTTTTTCTTCATAGAAATACCGTAGTGCTTGCAGCGCGTAAGGGGTGGCTTGAATTTCATCTAAAAATAAAATAGATGAAGCTACAGAGATATTTTTTCCAATAATTGCCTCCAACTCATATAAAATCAAATCAATATCCAACTTCTTAAATATTTCATTGAGATAAAGATGCCTTTCTAAATTGATCTCATTCAGAACCAGGTCTTGTTTTTGCGCAAAACTACGAACCAAAGTAGATTTTCCAACCTGTCTAGCCCCTCTTATTACCAGAGGCTTACGATTTTTTTTATGAAACCAATGTTTTAATTCATTTTCCCGATCTCGACTTAAAAAATTCATAACACACCCCTTTTTTAGC
>CAZCVM010000409.1:0-2990 GCA_964501965.1 uncultured Leptospiraceae bacterium
TTCGTCTTTTTTTCTATTCTTTGAATACGCCTTAATTTCAATTCCCATACCAAGATTTTCTAAATATTCAACTAAAGTAGAGATTTTCATATCTTTTCTAGATTCTATTTTTGATACACTTGATTGTGAAAAAGTTTTTATATCTTCTTGTTTAAACCCTTTTTTCTCTCTTAACATTGATAATCGAATCTGCAAAATTTCCTTTTCAGCATCCTTTTCAGCTCTTGTTATTCTTTTTTTTGATAATTTAGAAGATAATTCTCTAATATAATCATTTTCTTTAGTATTTTTCATTTTCATTTTATTTCCCTTTACTTTTATATTCATCATATAATTTATCTGCTAATGGAATCATTTCTTCATAAAATCTCTTTTTCCCTCTTTTATCACCACCTATGAGCAAAATGGCTTTCCGTTTAACATCAAATATAAAAAAATACGAAATAATCGATTTTTATTTTGAATTCTTAATTCCTTCATATTTTTATGTTTACTATTATTCACACTATCAACATAAGGACGACCTAAATTTGGACCTATTTCACTCAAAATTAAAATATTCTTAAGAATAGCTTCTTTCGCATTATCATCCAGTAAATCAATCCATTCTGCTATTTCATTTGTTCTATCTATAATCCACATAAAAATAATACAACCTATAGTGAATATGAAGTCAAGTGAATATTTTTTTAAATAAAAATTTTTTTCTTAAAGCAATTTTTTTAAATAGAGCCAGAAACCATCTTCGAAAAAATTGGCTGTTTAAATTTGAATAAAGCATAAAAACATATCAATGTTTTGAGCTTTTCATATAACGTTTAGTAGAGTATCTTAATCTGTTTCAGATTGAGATACTCTTCGAGTTGAACGATGCCACCGACCCGTAGGTCGTTAAGTAATATAAATGGAATTTATAAAATGACAGTCTTTTCTGCAAGTAAGTTTTTTAGGTGTCCTAAAATAATCAATGGCATCACCTTCAATGATTGGGTAAGAATTTGATACATAATTCATTATCAATATTCGCAATTTTCCCATTTCGTCTTGGCACACAGGGCTTGAATTGTGTACTCTTTAGTTAATCTGGACATAGCTAGCCTATTTTTCCAAATGAAAATAAATATCAGGCAAAGACAAAGTGTTCTATTTGTGCGGCTTTGAATTGTTGTACCGGAGGCGCACGATACTTTATTGGCAGTATAGCAACAAAAGGCACTAAATTCCCCTGATTACATTGGGAACATCTATTGCAATCTTGCCCTGTCACCTTAAGGTAAAGCTCCTGCCATTCCAGAGCCTTCTCTTTTGCCACGTTATTTACATCAAAGAAATCCCTGCACAAGGCAATAGCTTTTGTTTTATTGCGGTGGGAAAGCAGTCCATAATATCTGATCCTCACAAAACGATAAGGAACAACATGTTGCAGGAAATATCTCATAAATGTCAATACTGGAAGACTAGTGACCTCTTGACGATTATGATTTTTATAGTCCCGGTATTTAAACACTACCTCATTATTGTGGTAAGAAATAATGCGATGGTTGGTAATTGCGATTTTATGTGTGTAGCGTGCCAAATATGATATAACAGAATTACTGTTATTAAAAACTTCTTTTAAGTACACCACCCATTCTTTGGCAAACAGTTTATCTATCAGATATTGAAACTGCTTTTTAGATTGAAATTGGTTATTGTAACAAAAAAGCTCCCCCTGATTGAAAAGGTTTTTTAATCTTACCAAGAATAAGCTGCAAAACCTTTTTTTAAGGACCTCCACTGGAACCAGATAATTATTTGGGGCTTGCATCCATTTATTTCTTTTTTGGGAAAATCCTCCTCCAGGTACTACACAGTGCAAATGCGGATGATAATTTAGTTTCTGTCCCCAGGTATGCAGAATACTAAAAAAGCCAATATCAGCACCAAAATACTTTTCATCAGCTGTGACCGAAAGTAGTGTTTCTTTGCAAACATCAAAGAGCAGTTTGTAGACAATCTTTTTGTTCGCAAAAGTAATATGGTTCAACTCATGCGGCAATGTAAATACAAGATGGAAATATGTAAAAGGCAAAACCTCTTTTTGTCTTTGCATAATCCATTGTTCTTTTTTCATATTTTGACATTGCGGGCAATGGCGGTTACGGCAGGAATTATGCATTATTTCAACATTACCGCAATGGTCGCATTTCAAAATTCTGCTACCCATTTCAGGTGTTCGGCAAATGCTTAATGCTCGGATTATTTTCCTTTCATGAATTGTAGTTTTTGGATATTTTCTTAAGTAGTCTGCCACATGGTCCCTGAAAATTTGATTAATGGATGGATGCTGCGGCATAGTATCTATCTGCGTATGTATCCAAAGGACTTCTTGCAATAATTCGCTCTTCGCTGATATGCGCATAAATGAGCGTTGTTTTCAAGTGCTTATGCCCCAAGAATTTTTGCAATTGGAAGATGCCGCCTCCACCTTCAAGCATATGAGTAGCAAAAGAGTGCCGTAGGCAATGAATTCCGCCTTCTTTTTTTATTCCAGCCGCTAGCTTATTTTTTCTAAAAGCATGCTGTATGCCTCTCGTTGATAACTTTTGATTTTTTCCTTTGTTGCTGCAAAATAGCCAATCAGAAGGCTTGTAAATTTTCCAATATTCCTCTAATTGCTTTAGGCCTATTTTTGACAAGATAGTATATCTGTCCTGTTTTCTTTTTGCCTGCCTAACAGAAATCCGCATGATATTGCGTTTAATATCGCTTACTTTTAATGTTGAAATCTCGCTCACCCGCAGACCCGCCGAATAGGCTAGCAAAAAAATTGTTTTGTGTTTTATGTTCTTTGTGTGGTGGATAATCCTGAACACCTCTGCAGGACTCAAAACAGTTGGGATGCGCTTAGATTTTTTTACATACGGAATATTCGCGATTACCATCGGCTTGTTCAGAGTTTGCTCAAAAAAATATTTTAACGCTGCTCTCGCCTGACGTAATGTGGATTC
>CAZCVM010000410.1:0-2988 GCA_964501965.1 uncultured Leptospiraceae bacterium
CCTGCTGCCAGAGTTCCTTCATTGATTTCTTTCGCAGTACCTCCATCATCAATTTCAAAAGGATTCAGTGTAAAATCAATTTCGCTCCCACTTGCATTGTATATCTCAATATACTCAGGTATCGTACCACTATCCGGGCCAGCCATAATTTCTGTGATAACTAAGTCACCTTCTTTGAGTCCGCTGGTTACATTCATTGTATAAGTCCTTTCTTCGCCGCTGGGTGAGGTGAATTTATAGGTAAGATCATCCCTAGAGAAATCTTGTATACTATTGCTGGTTGGTGAAACTGTGATAGAATCATCTGTCAATTCTATGGTTGGCACTAGAGCATTGATAGTCTCTGAATCCGGAATCACAAAGGAAATGGTTTTTGATGTATGATTAATACTCGCCGAGTATGTACTAGATAGCCCGCTATTTTTTGTTGTTTCTAACTTAAACGCCTTAAGAGGGTCTCTTTCTGTGACTGTGACATTATAATTGGCTGACGGGCTAGTACCATCTGCAGCACTTACATTGTAGACCACTGTACTTGAAAAATCCTGCGCTGAAACAGAAGAAGTTTGTACAATGCTGCCCACTTTGGCACTGAGTCCAGTGATTTGAAAACTGGGTACTAGCCGAGTAACATCAACACCAAAAGGTAAAGTCAAATTTATATCCGTACTGGTAAAAGAATCCTTATATACTTTTGAACTCAAACTTGGATTGTACTCCGGCAAAAAGCCGAAATATGTGAACGCATTGGCTGTGCCTGGCACAAAAGTAATGCTCAAAGTATAATTAATCGTAGAACCGTCCGCTTTTGTCACGACATAAGTCACTGGATTATTGAAAAGTGTACTTCTATTTTCTTTGGTGCATAGATTTGCCGCAATAGCGGTCTTGAACCAACCGGTTTCCTTATCAAAATTATGATTGGCAATGGGAGCCGGGCATGAATAAAACCCGGTTGTATGATTAGTATCAATATCAGTGTCAAGATAACGCGGCTTATAGTTTATACCAACCTCATCTGCCGTCTTTGCTTGGTCACAAGTGCTATCCGCGCAAAAAGTCAATGTCGGCACCATAACACTTGTATCTTTGCCATTGACAAGAGATACATTGATTTGCTCCAAATTGATGCTGCCCGTCACATCCTGGGTCAACTGGCCGCCACTATTAGCAGTCTCAAAAACAAGAGTTTTGATTTTTCCTTTTTGACTGTCACTGGTGCCGGCTGACCCGATTTTTTTCTCCAGTGATTCATAGGCACCCGGGTTACAACCTTGAATCATATTTATCAATAAAACAAAAACAATTACATTAAAAACCCAAATTTTTGGCATTTTACTGAATGTATGAAACCCAGTGGCCCCCCTAAATCCATTCAATGGATTCAAGTGATTCAAAACATTGAACATTTTTCCTATTACAGCCATATTGTTCCCCCATTTTTTATCAAAATATATTTAAAATCTTCAAATATTGAAATATTGTAAAAAAAATCAATTGGTAATTTGCAAGTATTACATACTTCAAAATACTAGCTAATGGCAACAATAAAACAAAAAAATATTTCAATATTATTAAAAAGTATAGAAAAAATCGGTAATAAAAGAAAAAAACAATTTTTTTTACAAAAAAATACGCAAATATCATTCTTTTCAAGAATTTAAAGGGTTGTATCATTTTTTTATGTTTACAAAAAAATTATTATATATGTATATGGTTTATATATTGCAAACATGCGGCAACATATTCAATTTTTCATACTTAGTTCAAGAAAAAATGTGGCACCGCACTAGCAATGAAAATAACAGCATTGGAGCAAAAGAATGAACAAAAAAACAATGGATAAACGTAACACACTTTTTTGCTACACTATTTCGGATGAATTGGACAATGAAATACAAGAATTGTCCCAAAAATTGCAGGTCAAACAAGCTGATTTTATTCGAACTTGTTTGAACAAATCAATTGGTAGCAAAACAGCAGCCAACAAGCTAATAAAGAAAATAAAAAGTAATGGTGGTTACGCCGCAGGAGCCGGAAAGAAAAAAAAGCTTATCTATTTAAGTGAAAAGGAATACAAGCAGTTGCAAAGTTTGCATCGAATAAATCAAATGTCCATGGCAAATATTTTACGTAGCGGAATCGAGGCCAATAAGGATAAAGTATTGAAGTCAGCTATGGAAATATGATAAAAAATTAATCTAAAATAGCAATAAAAGGCAGGTTGCGGTAAAGATTTTGGTAGTCCAAACCATAGCCGACGACAAACTCATCTGAAATCGGAAAACCAACAAAATTGGCTTGATAACGAAACCTGCTTTTTTCTTTTTTGTGCAAAAGTGCCGCAATTTGTAACGATGCAGGTGATTGGTCCTGTAGTTTTTCATATATATGATTGAGTGTTAAGCCAGTATCAATAATATCTTCTACCAGAAGTACATGTTTGTCTTTCATCGACTGGCGCAAATCACAATGAATCACAAGTTTGCCACTGGATACTTTTTCGTCGCCATAACTGGACACTTCCATAAAATTTATATGCAATGGTAAATCAATATTTCGGATCAAGTCGGATAAAAATATGACGCTCCCTTTGAGTAAAGCCACCAATTGTAATGGATTTTTTTTAGATATATTGTATTGGCTATAATGCTCTCCGATTTGTTTTGCTAGAATTTTCACTTTCTGGTCAATTTCCTGTTTTGAAATCAGTTCTTGCATAAAATTTTTCCCTTTGCATTTACTGGACATATCGGATGCCCAATGTCTTCTAAATATCCAATCATTTAAGTATATAATCCAATGCCTTGAGACCACCAATAATCAAAGAAATAGCACCAATAGTCCATAAAGTCTGACGATTGATGTATTTGATCAAATCTGACCGAACTTTCTCAATCTCTGTACGATTTTTCTCAATTTCAAGAGTCAAATCTGTCCGCACTTTTTCAATATCTTTACTTAAGTCTGCCCGCACTTTTTCAATAT
>CAZCVM010000411.1:0-2987 GCA_964501965.1 uncultured Leptospiraceae bacterium
ACACCTTGAAACTACTTTTTGCCGCAATCGGCCCAATATCAGCCAATTCCATACCAAACCGAGTGTCCGGCGCGTCTTTGCCAAACCGTTCCACAGCCTCATGGTAAGTCAATCTGGGAAAAGGGGTTGTCAGATGAATATCAAATACTTCTTTGAGTACCTGGGTCCAAAGACCTTCCATTATATGGTAGATATCTTCTTCATTGACAAAAGAAAGCTCCATATCTATTTGCGTGAACTCTGGTTGACGATCCGCTCGCAAATCTTCATCTCGAAAACAACGCGCAATCTGGTAATACCGTTCCATGCCAGCAATCATTAAAATTTGTTTGAATATTTGCGGGCTTTGCGGAAGCGCATAAAATTCTCCCAAAGACAATCGGGATGGTACCAAAAAATCCCGTGCCCCTTCAGGCGTTGATTTGTTCAATATGGGAGTTTCTATTTCCAAGAAATCCTGAGTGTCCAAATACCGGCGCACTGCCTGGGTAAGTTTGTGCCGAACAATAATATTGTTTTTCATTGGCATACGCCGCATATCCAAATAACGATATTTTAGACGCGGTTCTTCGCCAACATTTTCATTTTCTTCCAATGAAAAAGGCAGAGCCTGGCTGCGGCTGTAGATTGTCAAATCATTGACTTCGATTTCTATTTCCCCGGTTTCCAATTTAGGGTTTATATCCTGTTCCTGCCGCGCCCGGATTTTGCCGGTAATGGCAATGACAAATTCACTGCGCAATTGATCAGCCTGTTCATGCGCTTGTTTATTGATTTCTGGAGAAAACACCAACTGAATCAGTCCGCTACGATCGCGCAAATCCACAAATACCACGCCGCCATGATCTCGCCTGCGAAATACCCACCCCTTTAGGGTCACTTCTTTGTCCACATCTACTTTTCGATAATTATTGCACCAATTTCGATCCACTTGTAATCTTTCTCCCATATTCTGTCAAATTTGTACTCATTGTGTATCCATTTTGCATACACAATACTTTTGAATTGCAGCCAAGTTGAAAAAGGCTGCAAATTACACTACAAAAATATGATTTTTTGTTTATTTTTTCTTTTGTATTTTTTTCCGCGCATTGAATGGAGAAAACAGACGCACAAAACGATTGTTGAAAAATGCCAACATCGCGCCCAATATCAGCCCATCTGTAAAAGCATAGAAAACATTAATAAAAAAACCAATCCATTTGCCTGCCCCTTCCACGAGAAAAGATAAGCTGCCATTTGGATGCAATGATTCATACATTCGAATAAAATCTGTACCTAGATTGGTCGACGAGTTCCAGAGAAGCAGTATCAAAATTACCAATACAAAAGAAATGCCCCAGGCAAGACTATAACTGCGCACATCCAGATAGCGTTCCGCGTTTTTATGACGCAATTCTTCGCGTATCATTTCCCGAATTTTTATTAATTTGAGAGGCTTGTCTTCACTATTTATATCCATAATGCTATGTCCTTTTAATTACCATTGATTGTCATTGTTTATGATTCATTATGATTCATTGAAATTCATTAAAATTCCTTGAAACCTATTGAAACCTATTGAAACCTATTGAAACTTATTGAAATTCACTAAGATTCATCGGCATCATCAAATAAAATACCAGCGATTTTGTATACCGAATCTCGATCCATTGGATCGTCAAGTGTATTTTTCTTATATTCTAATGGAAAACTCAGCTTTAGCAAAGAATTGGCTGGCACAATGTTTTGCACTGTTTTATCTTGCGCCAAAGGGTTTTGCGCTAATCTTAGTTTATGCAATATGTTCAAAAAAGCAGACCGACTCATTTTCCGCGCGCCCAGGTCTTCTTTGTATGGCAGGATTTCTCCATAATCTATACATCGAAAACCTTTGGACCGTAGCAATGCCCCAGCAGCGTACAATTGCACGCTGCCTGATCCACTTATCAAATGATAACCTGTCATACTTGTATACATAGTGCCAAGGCTATATCCTATTTCGCCCGCAACTATCTCGCCATTCAACCAAAGTTCAATGGAATGCATTCGAAAACGCTCATTGACCGGGGAATGACGCAACTCATGTAACGCCCGGCGCAATGGCTCAGTCAGCCATCCATCGCCATGGTAATCCACACTTTTTTGCAATACTAAATCAAATTGCCGATCCATAGAGAATTCATATTTTTTGCTTTGCCTGACAGTGCTTTTTGGAACAACCATTTGAGGCAAGGACAAGATGGCGCGATTGCAATGCAATTTGGGGATAAAAAAAATATGATCGTCAAAAGCCATTGAGAATGGAAAAAAACCTTCATACATTAAATCATAAGCAAAAGCAGCGTCAAAAGAATCTCCTACACAAAAATCGGAATCCATAACCAGTGCCAAACGTTTGGCCTGACTGGAGATATCCTCATTTTTGCAAATAATCGGTAAATCCATTTGTAGGCTAAATTCTTCTACGCTATCAGTGTCCGCTATTTTTTTTTTACCGCTCATAGCCATTTCCTAAAATTGCATATTCCAGAGTCCCGCACCAACAAATCGAAAAACGCACAGCCAATGGAATGAATACTATCTTTTTGCATTATTTGCGACCAAAATATCCGCAATATTTTTGTGACCGCGCCACCGTGCCAATTCCAATGCGGTAGAACCATCTCTACTGACCTTATTCACCTTGGCTCCACTGGCCAACAACATAAGTACAATTTTTTTTTGTCCTTCCTGAGCCGCAAACATCAAAGCTGTGGCCCCATGAACAGTAACTTTATTCGGGTCTGCCTGGTGCGCAAGCAAATATCGCACAATCCTGGTATGTCCCTCATAAGAAGCAATCATCAACGGAGTCAGGCCATTGGCTGCCGCCTGGTTGACTCGAGCGTCCAGAGAAATCAGATACACGACCATTTTATCAATTCCTTTTGTCACAGCAAGAACAAGCGGCGTGATCCCTTGAGAATTTCTCTGATTGACATCAGCTCCCCTGGCTACGGCCTGAC
>CAZCVM010000412.1:0-2983 GCA_964501965.1 uncultured Leptospiraceae bacterium
GTAGGTTTAAAATAATTTCAGTTAAATGCCATGAAAAAATTTTTGTTTAGTTGCCTTTGTAATTGAGAACCCTAATGGCCAGCAGGCCCTGGATATAAATTTGTATTATAATGACGAAAACCGTACATGGCGAACATCAAACAATCACCAGCTTATTACAGGTCTGTATCAATGGGAAAATACTCAAGATAATCTTATATCGATAAGTGATTCTTTGGCCATAATCGCAGCTCCGCGAAATTCTGAACAATTAAATATGGTGGATACAATAATCGTTCAATGGCAAGAAAATTTTGAATTGACTCATAAAGTATTTAAAAATCAGAAAATCGGCCAAGTACCTATTGTAACAGCGGCATTTAGCGGTATGGCCGCAGTAAATCAGTGTTTATACCGTTACAATGGAAAAGAATGGATTACCAAGAATTTAGATACGGGGTTTACATATCCGACTTATGGTGAAGATATTGCAGTTGATTCTTCTCCAAATGGTTTTCATGTTTTTAATCCTTATACTAATGAATTCGAAGATAAATCCCCTTCTGATTTAGATAAAAATATCGAACAATCAAAAGTAGCTGGCTCTTTATGTATAAGAGAGAATGGCAACCAATGTTTTTATTTTTTTAGAAATTCCTCGCTGGCATGGAATATGCAAAGCTGGATACCATATTGGCAAAATGATTCTAAGAATTCTTTGTATTTATTTCCTGATTATTTATCCGCTATGTTAAATATTAATACAATTATTTTTTTCTATAAGAATGGCCGAATGATATATGGCTCGCTTTTACGGAATGAATCCAATTATTTACGAAATCCATATAATAAAAAGCAAAATTATGGAGGGTTAAACGCTTTTGTGACTGGAACGGATGGTCATCAATCTGCAAAAATCAACCTTTACCGAATCGTGAATAGTAATCTTTTCGACGCTACGGAATTTCAACAAATAGATTATTCTGTTTCATCAATGGAAATGGATACCGGTTTTGCAAAAATAACAACATTTTATGAATACGACAGAGAAAGTGCGATTTACGACCCCTACGGCAGGGTAGCACAGTTTCAAAACATAAAGTCCTATCAAATGATTGATGGGGAAAGAAACGGTTTTGTGGAAAATATATATTTCAATGGATTGCCGGATGCTGTTTTTCCTGATAAATCGGAGTCAAATGTCGAGGATTTCTACAGTGCTTTTAAGGGTCAGCTATATCAAAAGACTGTTTATAATAAATATGGCAGAATAAAACAACAGTCCACTCAATACCCTGAGGCAAAAGACACTTACAATGGAAAAGCCATATACGGAATTATAACAACAATGAAAAAATCCGTTGAAATAAATAATCATTTCCTTGTCAGTCTGGATACAGATTTTCAAAAAGAGTTAAATAATGCTGATTTTGATTCTGAACTATTAGTGAAAATTTTTTTTGACCGTGGGTTTGATTTCAGCATAAAAAATTATTCTGTGGCAGTGGTGGAACCTTCCAGACACTGGATCATCACTAATACGAAGAGTGGGGACATGTTTCCTGTTGCTCTTGAAAAGAATGATAAAGGAGAGAGGGTAATAAATATTTATAAAACATTAAAAACCGTTATAGATTATGAGTACAATGAAGAAGGATTGCCCATCAGGATTTCTTCGTATATGTTGGATGGAAAGGGAAATAAATACCAGACTATAACCAATAAAGAAATAATCCATGCTTATGAAATTTATCCGGGTATTAAAAAGTTAAATACTTTATCATGGGTAGCATTGGAAAAAATTTATAATGATGTTGCAATGAGAAATATTTTCGTAAATACATTTAAGAATTTTGAAAATAGCATTGATAAAAAAAAATGGGCTCTTCATAAACAGTACAAGTGGCTGGGAGATCAGAATAGCAATAAATTTGATTTTAGTGCAAAGAATCATCCGGGCTTCTTAAAAACAAATGAAATTTTGCATATATCTCATAAAGGTCAAGTTATGGAAAGTGTTGACATTGATCAAATTAGGACATTCCTTGTTTATGATAAAAATGAACTATTTCCAGTCGCAGCATTTAATATTCCTCCTTGCATCAGAAAAAATGACGATAATACCGGGAAAAAACTTAAAGTAGCTTATAATCCGAATATCAGCTACTTTGGTTTTGAAGATTATGAAAACCCGCAATCGTGGAAAATTAAGAATGGTTCTAATGATGAACCGTTGGAAAATTTTATTGTCTGTGGTGACTCACCTACAGGCACTCGGTGCTTGCAATTAAATAGCAGTTCACCAAAAAAAATAAGCTTCTATAATTCGTTTGAGATTGATTGCGCAGATAAACAAAGGTTTATTTTGTCCTATTGGGCAAAAACGGATAGTGGTTATGATAGTGCACAAGGAGGGTGGGAGATAACGGTTGGTTCTCATACAAAAACAATAAAAATTCCAGACACAGCAGAAATTTGGCAGCATTTTTACATTATTATTGACCCGAAAGATTTTAATGACACGCCTATTATTGCTTTAAAATTGGAGGCTTTTAATAATCAGGGAAAATACTTAAAAATTGATAATATATTTTTTGTGCCTTATCTATCTGATTTTTCCGCTATTATTTATGACAAGGATACCTTATTAAAAACAGGAGAAATCAGTTTATTTGGTGATACTATAAGATATGTTTATGATGATTATAACAGGCAAATCTCTCAGGTTCACAATAATATCCCCAAAGTAACCTCAGCTGCATATATATGGAGACAAAATAAAGAAGATTTTGACCTAAATGACCCAAATAGTATTATAACTTTTGGTGCTAGAACTGGCGGAATTTTTGATAACTTCCATCAAGGTGATGAATGGACAACTCACTGGCAACCATCTCCGGGATGGGTAGTTGACAATGACCAAAGATTAGAATTTACAGGATCGGGCCAGGGTTCTTTATCGCTTAAAAATGCTATCAAGCTTCAAAATTTTGTTATGAGGTTT
>CAZCVM010000413.1:0-1363 GCA_964501965.1 uncultured Leptospiraceae bacterium
CTATGGGCTATGGTAACGGGAACTGAAGGTAAGAAGAACCTGCTACTGAGCCTCCCCTCCGGGCAAACCCATAGCGTTCATCCCCGTCAGATCACCTTTTCCCTCCCCTCCCTGCAGTTGAGCGATCCCCAGCAGATCCCCAGCTTCTTGAATCAGGTGGAGCCACTGCTGGATCCCGATGCCCTCGAGGTGGCTTGGGAGCTATTGTCTGAGGATCGACAGGCCTACAGTTTGAGTGACATTGCCCAGATCCTGTTCTCAGATACCGCTCCCGAGTTCTTATTTGCTTGCTATCGGCTGCTCTCGGAGGACAAGGTTTACTTCAAGCAGAAGGGGGATGCTTACGAGCCGCGCACCCCAGCTCAGGTCCAAGAGATCCAGCACCAACTCACCCTCTTGCGCCAACGGGAACAGGAACAGGCGGAGTTCGAGACCCATCTGCGTCAAGCCTTGGCCGAGGCTGTCCCTATCCCTTGGACCCCAACAGAACGCTCCCGGCTGGAGAGTTTAGAGCGCTACGCCCTCCACGGAGAGGAGACCTCAGATCGAACCAAGGCTGTTCAGATCCTGGCCCTGGTGGGTCGTCCCCCTACGGAGATAGCTGCTTTCAATACCCTAGTGGATCTGGGCATCTGGAGTCCCCATGAGAACCTGGCCCTGCGCCGCACCGGCATCCCCACCCAATTCACTCCGGAGCACCAAGCTGCCGCCCAGGCGCTTATCGACCATCCCCCAGAAGATCCGTTGCCGCGACAGGATCTAACCGCTCTGCACACCTACACCATCGACGATGCCAGCACTCGCGATATCGACGATGCCCTTAGTGTGGAGTGGGGACCTGAGGGAGGGATCCGCATCTGGGTGCACATCGCTGATCCGACTCGTTGGGTTCATCTCGGACACCCGTTGGAGATTGAGGCTCGTCGGCGAGGAACCAGTGTCTATCTGCCGGAACAGGTGATCCCCATGTTTCCTCCCGAGCTGTCCACAGGACCGATGAGTCTGGTGCAGGCACAGGTGCGAGAGGCCCTCAGCTTTGGGATAGAACTCTCTCCGGAGGGAGCAGTGGTGGATCACCAGATCTGCGCCAGTCAGATCAAGGTCAGCTACCGGCTCACCTATGAGGATGCCGACGAAATGCTGGAGCTCGGGGCCGAACAGGAGCTCACCGCCCTCAACCAGGCAGCCCAGCAACGGTATCACTGGCGTCAGGTGCAGGGGGCCATTGCCATCACCATGCCCGAGCAGGACATCAAGGTCAGTGCTGATCAGCCCTTGATCAGAGTCATCGAGGATACCCCCTCCCGGCAACTGGTGGCGGAGATGATGATCGCGAAGGGCGCGGCTCTTGCTGAGAAGGTGA
>CAZCVM010000413.1:1373-2977 GCA_964501965.1 uncultured Leptospiraceae bacterium
GTGGCGGCTCGATTCTGCTCCCAACAGCAGATCCCGGTGCCCTATCGAGGGCAGCCGGCGCCAGAGCTTCCCCCTGCTGAGGATTTAGCCCAGCTTCCCCCTGGTCCGGTGTACTTCTTTGCCTTGATGCGGTGTATGCAGCGAGCTGAGATGAGCCTGATCCCGGCCCGCCACACCGGATTAGGATTATCGGCCTATACCCAGGTCACCTCTCCCATTCGTCGCTACAGCGATCTGCTGGCCCATTTTCAGATCAAGGCTGCTTTGCAAGGACAGACCCCTCCCTTCACCACCGATGAGGTCCAACACCTGATCGCAGCCCTCGATCCCACCAGCTATGAAGCGATCCAGGTGGAACGCAAGACCAAGCGCTATTGGAGCTTAGAGTTTCTCCGTCAGCATCAGGATCGGCCCTGGCGAGCCCTGGTTCTAGGCTATCTGCGGGAGCATGAGAACCTGGCTCTGGTCATGATCGATGAGATTGCCTTCCGGATCCCCATGCGATTTACCCGAGCCGTGGATCTAGGGGAGTGGGTGGAACTGGAGGTCACCCAAGCGGATCCTCAAGGGGATCTGATCGATTTTCGAGAGGTCAATTCCCTGACATCAGATCAGGGTTAGGGGATAGAAGAGAAGAACATCCAGCTGGCTCTGCTCTTAGGGAGGACACAGATCCGAACATTTGAAATTAAGGACTCGATAGATACCATCCCCCCATTTGTAGGTGCTGATGTATCGAAGCTGAGGGTAACTCACGCCCGGTCTGGAAAGTGGAAATCCCCTGTAGATCTGTATAGCCTGGTTGATAAGGCATGAGTAGTAGGGCTTCTTCAAGAGAGCTATGGGGAGTTCATTCAATCAAGAACCCCTTTTTGTCCTGAAGACTTTGATTGGATTTTGATTCAAGCCCCTGCTCTCGCAGCAACAGCAGAGTTCACGATGAGGAGAGGGGGTGATCCGGTCCATCCATCCCCTGAGAATGTGTATTAAGCTGAATAGTGAAGTGAGACTCTGGCGGAGGTTGGCAAAGCTGATGGTTGCCCAGAAACTTCTTTATATTCGACTGCCCTGTAATCCCATCTTTCCCATTGGTGTGGTCTACCTGGCCGATCACGTCCATAAGTTATTTCCTCAGATCCAGCAACGGATCTTTGACATGGGCACCTATCCCCCCTTGGATTTCCGACGCAAGATGCTGGAGCAGATCGACCGTTTCCAGCCGGATCTGCTGGTGTTCTCCTGGCGAGACATTCAGGTCTATGCTCCTGTCAATGGTCGAGCCGGTAACTTGCTGCAGCACTCCTTCGAGTTCTTCTACTCCCCCAATCCCCTACGTAAGCTTCAGGGATCGCTCAATAGCCTCAAACTGGTGATGGCCTACTATGGGGAGCTGTGGCGTAACTCTGGATTGGTCAAACAAGGCCTAGCCCGAGCTCGACGTCATCATCCTGAGGCCAAGGCCGTTTTGGGGGGAGGGGCGGTCAGTGTCTTCTATGAGCAGCTGGGATCGATGTTACCTCAGGGCACGATCGTTTCGGTCGGGGAAGGGGAGACCCTGTTGGAGAAGCTAGTGCAGGGCCATAGCACAACGATGGAGCGCTGTT
>CAZCVM010000414.1:0-1108 GCA_964501965.1 uncultured Leptospiraceae bacterium
GCCGGGATGATGGATTTGCCTTAAAGGAAGGCGAAGAAAAGCTTTTCCACTTTAATCTTTTCAGCATCATCACCCACGGAACAGAAGCCCGAGTGGGAACCATCAGTGCAGATTTTGATTATTACCTGAATTGGAAAGATATCTTTCCAGAGGCGTATAAGGTTATCAACCCTTTGCAATATTCAGATGAAGAAAACAAGCGATATTCTGTACGCAGTGATAAGGTTTCACCCGAAGACCGGCAGGAAGTTGTGATACACGGCATTCTCAACAAAGAGATACTGCTCGATGTACTACGACACTTCACCCTTTTTATGGAGATTAAGGAAGGTGTAGAAGTAAAAGTTGTTTGTCGTTACCAGCAGTATAGAGCTGTCGGTAAAATTCTTGAGCGTCTTCGAAATGGTGCGTCGCATAGAGAGCGTTCAGGGGTTGTTTGGCATACACAAGGTTCTGGGAAGTCGCTGACCATGGTTTTTCTGGTTCGTAAAGTTAGAAGTCAGGAAGATTTGAAAGACCACAAAATCATCATGGTAAACGACCGCACCGACCTTGAAGATCAATTGACCAATACTGCGGCACTAACAGGTGAAACCGTTACTGTTATCGATAAAAGAAAGAACCTACGCCCACTGCTGTCAAATGATTCATCAAACCTCAATATGGTGATGATACATAAGTTTCTTGAAGAGGAAATCAAGCACTCAAAAGCTCTTATGAAAGCTTATGTAGAAGAAGGAGAAGTGCCGGAGTTCAAACCATTTGAAGTAGTCAATACCTCTGACCGAATACTGATGTTAATTGACGAAGCTCACCGAACGCAGGGCGGTGATATGGGTGACAATTTATTTACAGCCTTCCCCAATGCCACAAAAGTCGCATTTACCGGAACCCCGCTGTTGACCCAACGGCACAAAATTAAAACTCATGAACGATTTGGAAGCAATTCTGAATGGATTGATAAATACCAGATTAAACAGTCGGTTAAAGACAGGGCAACTCTCGATATCGTTTATATAGGCAAGACAAGTAAAGACACCATAAAAGACAAAGAAGGTCTTTATCGTGAATTCGAAGATGTTTTTAAAGAACGCACACAGGAAGAACG
>CAZCVM010000414.1:1118-2970 GCA_964501965.1 uncultured Leptospiraceae bacterium
CAACGAAATTATGGTGAATGGCTTTAAAGCCCAAGTTGTTGCAAGCTCTATTCTTGCCGCCGCGCGATATGAATACCTGATTAAAGAAGCTATTGAAAAGAAAATCCAAAAAGAAATAGCAAAACCGGAATCTGAAAAAGATGAAGAATTTATTGAGCAATTAAACTTTCTTGAAGTCTGTACTGTTGTTACTATGCAGGACAATAATGAGCTTGGTTTTATCAGTGAAGCACGGGGAAAAGCGAAACGCCTTAACGCGGTAGAGAGTTTCAAAAAGGATTTTGACTACAATAAACCTGAATCAGGTGTGGCAATACTCTGTGTATGCGACAGGCTCCTCACCGGTTTCGATGCCCCCATTGAACAGGTAATGTATCTCGATAAAAACACAAGAGAACACGACCTTCTGCAAACCATTGCCAGAGTAAACAGAACAAAAGGACCAAAAAAGACTCATGGGATAATTGTTGATTATTTTGGAGTAGCCAACCACCTCAAAGACGCACTTGCAATTTATGGTGAGGAAGATGAGAAAGAACTGAAAGAATTTCTGGAATACTTCAGAGACATCAATAAAGAGATTCCAGTTTTAGAAGCCAGATTCAACAGACTTGTTCAGCTCTTTACCGATAACGGTATTGGAAAGTTTGAAGACTTTGTTAATCAGGAAATGGATGATAAAACAGAAGAGTTCGAGCTTGCTGAGAATTGCATAGAGCTTGCGAAAGAAATCCGGTTCCGCGCGCAATTTGATACCTACCTGAAAGCCTTTTTTGATAGTCTCGACCTTCTGTTCAATGTAGGAACAGTGGATAAATACTATATCCCAGCGAAACGCCTCGCTTATCTGATGATGAGAATACGAAACCGCTACCGAGATGAAACAATGGATTTAAAATGGGCTGGTGAAAAGGTCAGAAAGCTTATTGATAAATATCTAATGTCCTTAGGAATAGACAGCAAAATACCGCCGGTCTCTTTGCTGTCAGATGATTTCCCCAAAGAACTTGATAAACACGGGAAGTCTAAAAAAGCAAAAGCTTCTGAGATGGAGCATGCAATAAGAAGGCATATCAAAGTAAATATGTCCAATGACCCCGCGCTCTATACCAAATTCAACGACAGGCTCATGGCTATCCTAAAAAAGTATAGTGGAAATTGGGATGTCATTATTGATGAACTTGATTCACTTCGAAGTGAGATGAAAAGTGAAAACCGTGAAACAGCAGAAGGCCTTGATGAAATTGAAGATGTCTTTTATCGAAACTTAATAAATAATGCCTTTACAAAGAACACGGAAGCCACTGAAGATGGAGTAAAAGAACCAGATGCACTACCATACGTCGCTCAGGAAACAGAAGTGAAAAATCTTGTGAGCGATATCGTTGGATTGTTAAAGTACAAATTAGAGATACCAAACTTCTGGAAACGAGCTGCCGAAGTTAGAAATCTGCAAGGTGAAATAGATGACAAACTTGATTTCTGTGGCATTCCGGAAATTGATTCTAAACATGAGGTAATATGTGCTGATATTTTAAGTCTTGCTAAAAAAAGAGAAAACGACTTGAAACGGCACGGTGATTGATATGCTTAAAAACGTCGATTTAACAATCAAAAAAAGAAAACGAAAGACTCTAAGTATTTATATAGAACGGGATGGTTCTGTATCTGTTCTTGCACCCGAAACAGCTACAGATTCTGAAATCACGGATGCAATTAAAAAGAAGGAATATCAAATATTCAAGATGCTGGCTGAGTGGGAATCAACAAACGTATCCAAAGTCGAACGCGAATATGTAAATGGACAGTCTTTCCTGTACCTTGGTAAAAACTATCGATTGGAGCTCGTTAA
>CAZCVM010000415.1:0-295 GCA_964501965.1 uncultured Leptospiraceae bacterium
CAATTTCCGGCTCACGAACAGGGGGCTTGATTTCCTCCGGGCGTTTTTCTTTTCTGATAAAACCTTTGGCAAAATCATCAGCAGTATTCTTAATCTGGCCTCGTTTCTGGTTGCTTTTTGTGCCAGAAACCAATTGAATGGAAGAATCCATAGGCGGAGTTTCTTTGGAAACCTCATTGCGTCCTTGACTAGACCCTTGTCCTGCCTGCTTGGACTCAGCCGAGGATTTGCCATCCGTTGTTTTGGCTGTTTTTGGTTTTTTGATTACAATTTTCTTTTTTTTCTTTTCTGAAGA
>CAZCVM010000415.1:305-2966 GCA_964501965.1 uncultured Leptospiraceae bacterium
TGTTAAAAATCTCATTGTCATTACCGGCTTTTTTCTTTTTTAACAATTCCTTTAATGGAACATTCTTCTTAGCTTTATTTGGATCTTCATTCAGTGCCATAAAATTCTAAATCTACTTTCTTAGGTTTTAATATTCTTTCTTAAATAAATCACAAAAATTACTAATAAATCTAAGTAACTATACTTCTTCCAATTCGATATTTTCCGCGAGTATAGTCTGGATTTGTTCCGCTGTCTTTATACCTATACCATCCAATGCAGTCAAATCTTCTATAGTCAATTCCAGTAAATCTTCCACAGTGGTAATACCGGATGCCTTGAATGTTTCTATCAATCGGTCGGTCAAGCCTTCCAATTGGTTGAGCGGTGTTCCTTCTTCATCCCCATCCATATCATCCGTCTCATCCGCAACACCTTCTTCTGGAAAAATATCGCCGGACTCTGGTTGCAAAGTTTTGACAGTATCTACGTCTTCTTCGCTTGAACCAAAAATTTCATCAGCACGCTTTTTGCTCTCTTCTTTTTTCTCCAATAAATATTTTTGATAATCTTCTTCATTTTTAACGTTGATATGAAAACCAGTCAACTCGGAAGCCAGCTTCACATTGGAGCCGGACCGACCCAGAGCCAGAGCTCTTTGGTCATCATTGACCACTGCCATAGCATTTCTCTTGTCCATCAGCAAAACTTCTTTCAGCTTGGCCGGCTGCATTGCCCTCATTATATATATTGCCGGATTTTCATTGAACTCTACGATGTCAATTTTTTCATTATTTATTTCGCGAACAATAGCCTGGATACGCATCCCCTTCATGCCAACGCACGCGCCTACCGGATCTATATCGTCACGCGCTGAGGAAACAGCCACTTTTGTCCTGAACCCTGGCTCTCGAACAATGTTGATCACTTCTACTATGCCGTCATATATTTCTGGTATTTCCAACTCAAAAAGTTTTTTTACAAAATTCACATGATTCCTGGACAATATTACCTGAGGACCTCTATTGGAATTTTGTACTGACAAAATCAATGCTTTGATCCTATCTCCCTGGCGAAATCTTTCGCCAGGCATACGCTCATTAAAAGGCAAAATACCATCCGTCTTGCCCAGATCCACGAATATGGTATTGCGGGCGACTCGCTGAAAAAAACCATTGATCAGTTCTCCTTCTTTGCCTTTGTACTCCTGATAAATCATATCTCGTTCCAGCTCTTTGACGCGCTGGACCACCACTTGTTTCGCTGTTTGAATGGCAATGCGGCCAAAACTAGTCAAACTCTCCTGGATAGGTATCTCATCTCCGATTTCGGCGTCCGGTTTTATTTTCAGCGCATCTTCCAGCGCGATTTGCGACTGTTCATTTTCCACGTATTTCACAACGTATTTTTTGACCATCAACTTAACTATTTCAGAATCCTTGTCAAAAACGGCTTCTACATTGACATTGTTGCCGCCGTAGCGCTTTTTATAAGCAGCCAATAAAGCTTGCTGCAATACTTCTACCAGTTTTTCCCGACCCAATCCTTTATCTGAAATAATTTGATGAAGAGCTTCAAACACACTTGCGTCCGACATTTTTTCCTGCCTTTAATATCTTTTTTATTGCTTAGTAATGTAATACATTTTATCCCGATCAACACCCTCTTTTATTGTGCTCATGGCTAGTACAAAAAATCCGCGTGAACTTTTTTTATTGCGTCTATCGGAATAAAAGACCATTTGATCTTAGAGCTCATGCGCACGATATTTTTGGAATGCGACTGTTTTTGTACAAATTGTCTCCATTCCCGGTTCACATTGTCTGAGTATTGATCCAAAAATTTCTCATTCATGCTATTAATACTATTAATGCGATCTATATTATTATTGCTATTTATTTTATTAATTATTTCCCATCCATGGGCATTCCAAAAATTGCGGCTCTGGTCATAAATTTTTTGCCAATTCTTATCCCATTTGTCATGCACTGGCAAAGAAAAATAAACCAATCCGATATTTTTTTTCTCCTTCTTTTCCATAAGCCGCCAATCCGTAATGATTTGCTTTTCTTCGGGCAGCTTTGCTGGATACGAATCCCCTAGCTTTCGAATATGTGAAAAATCCTGTAATTGATGAAAGGGTATGCTCAATTGCCAGCTTCCTTTGGCTTCAGAATCAGGTAAACTATTTACTCTTTTTTCTTCTTTTTCTTTTTCTTTTTCTTTTTCTTTTTCTTTTTTTTCTCCAGATATCCGGTCATCTTTAGTTTGCCGCACAAAATAAATATCAGCAGCAAAGCCTCTTTCTCCGCCTGCTGGAGTACTGCCCCACTCAAGATGATCCAAAACTATTTTGATCAAAAACTTTTTCATAATTAAAAAATCAAGTATTTTATAAAAATCACGTTGCGCTCCAGGAGACGACACAGATAAAACAAAATCAAAATCAGGAAAAGCCCTCTCAGTAAAATCCAATAAAGCAAGATTCAAATCCTGACATGTGTCCATGTCAATAAACGGGCCATCTTGCAAATATGCCGCCAACCCTAAAAAATCATCCTGAAAAGAAAAATAATATTCATCCGCTTCTTTATTGTCTACAAAAACTTCTATATTGTAGGAAGTCTTTTTGGCTGTAAAAATATATTCATACAAGTTCAATCCTCGCTGGTCACATTGGAC
>CAZCVM010000416.1:0-2964 GCA_964501965.1 uncultured Leptospiraceae bacterium
TCTCCAACAGAGCAGTTTGGAGGAATAGTCTGTTCGTTTCAAAAGTGGTTTAGGCTTTCTTGGAACTCTCAAAATGTTTTTGGCACTCTTCAATTAAACTCTTCATTGATTTATCTTGCATCCAGCGATTCCAGCGACTCAATAAGAGAGGGCAAGAGATCCAAACTAAGTGGTGACTTAGGGAAGCAACAGGGAAGAATATTAAGTATGCATCTCCGAACCAAATCTCTCCTTCACTAGGCTGCTGGCCATCTTTGATTTTCTGTCCGAAGAGTTTTCCAGCTTCAGCCACCAAATTTGGTAACTTCTCTGCTGCAGCTCGGATTCGACCTCTAAGAGAGGAAGATGGAAGATACGGAAACTCAGTGTGAACTTCCCGAGCGATCCCCATTAAGTTTCCCTCCTGGGAACTTCCTCCAGTATGTAGAGGTGAAAGTAGGTGCATGTAGTTTAGGTAAGTTGTCATGTCACGATC
The DNA here is from genome assembly GCA_964501965.1 of uncultured Leptospiraceae bacterium. Classification (GTDB taxonomy): domain Bacteria; phylum Spirochaetota; class DYNZ01; order DYNZ01; family DYNZ01; genus CAZCVM01. Next base: position 476 of record CAZCVM010000416.1, read on the forward strand.
CCCATAAAAGTGTTCCGTAATTCAAAGATTCAAAGGTCTTAGACTGAGCACATGGATTACCCAGGAGCTGCTTGGGTGGTGACGGATCCTGATCCTGCTTGAAGTGATACACCGTGCCAGCAGGAATAAAGGCCCGTTGGGGTAACAGAGCGAAGTCCGCCTGTTCACTACCCTGCCGCCGGATCGCGGAAATCCCACCCCAGAGCAAAGCCCGATCCGTGGCACATCCGGCCAGATGAGGCTGCCACTGGAAAGGATAAGCCTGATAGACAGGATTTCCCTCCTCAGGCTGGGCCAGACCTGGAGTGAGCAGGTAAGCCACCAAACCCCTTCCCTCCCTGAACCGATCCCAATCGATACCTGGATCCCAGTTTTCAAGGGGTGCGACCAGGGCTCGATGCCCCTCTCCCCCCAGGCGAACCGCCGTCGTCGGGATCTGGGCACTGATGGCTGCAGCTAATCGCCAACCGCGCCGGAGCCGGATCGCCACCTCGGTAAAGTAACCCGCCTCATCTTTTACCTGTCGGGTGTCAGATTTGATATCGATGTGAGGCAGCACCTGGGTATCCCACGGATCATCCTGAAAATCTTTTGCCTGTGGTAGAGACCCCTGCAGATAGGCACTCAGCGCCGAGGCTCGGATCCAGGGGTGGGGGCGGCCCTTGATAAATTCCCCTTCCTGCAAACCTGGGGAAACCAGAGGCGGAAGTTTCTGATCATCCCATTGAATACGTTTCCAATGATCGCCTTTGGCAGGCTGCAGACGACAGTATTGATCCCCCTGAGTATTCTCCTCGTAGTTGTCTTCTGGTATGGCATCTGGATCAGTATTGGGATCGTAGCCCCCCATAGCCAGCAGATCTTTAGGAGTAGGCAGCCAGAGCGTATTCGCTTGATCTAGGAGGAATGGCCCCAAAAACTTGAGATCTCGGTTCTTGGTTGGGCTGTAGGGCAGAGCAGATCTCAGGGCTTGAAAAATAGTGGTGGGCATGGGTGGGAATAACCCTTTAGCCCAGGATCCTTCCCCTGGAGAGAACGGCTTGCTCTCCCGAAAGAGTAAGACATCAATAGGATCTAGTGCGTACCAGTGTAGGGATGTTTCAGACATGAGAATTACCTGTCTTGCGGAAATAAATCTTGGACCTGAAAAGTGATCTCGGAGAAGGCGAGAGGGGAGAGGCGATCTCGTCCTGTAACCGCCTGCACTGCTTGATAGGAATCTTCTACAGGTTGTCGGTAGATCGTGATCTCTTTAGCTCTGACATCAACAACCCAATAGTCCTGAATTTCTGCCTTGGCATAGATGGGCATTTTGATCTTCTTATCGACTTCTAGACTGGAGTCTGCCACCTCGATCACCAGCAGAATATCCTGGGGATAGGGATGGTGCTCGGTATAGTCGAACATCGATCCTCTGGCAATCGTGATATCGGGTTCGGGCTCGGATCCCTGTTCAGTTAGAGTGATCGGATCCTGGGTTAACAAATAAAATCCCTCTCCTAACCGCTCTCTAAATTGCTCAGCTATCCAGCGCCCAATAATGACATGGCTGACTCCTTTGGGTGACATATGAGAAACAATTCCTTCCAGTAATTCCACTCGATCGGCATTGCTCAGCAGACCGTTTTCGATCATTTGATGGTAGTCCTCAACGCTCCAAAGGTGGATATTTTTCAGCCTGACTTTATCTTGCAACTGCATATCGACCTCCTTGCATTTCGGCAGTTTCCTTAGGCTTGACCCAATCATTTCGTTGTTTTTTCTTGTCGACCCAAAATGCAGAGAATCTCAAGAGATTACCCAGATCTGTAGGGGTGGTGCCCAGAGCATCTGACTTGTCCTTATGCTTAAAGACCCAGTCTTCCCAGTCATCGATCCACTTCACCAAAGGATCCTGAATGGGCTTTAGCTCCTCAGATCGATCTCGTCGAGCCAGGATTGTGGTGGCCGCCAGTTGGAATAGCCTGTTCTGTTCTGAAACCACACAGCGTTGCGGTAACTCTTCGGCTAAACGGTGCAGTACAGGCCCCAGATCCAGATCCGGCCCCTGCTGTAACCAGGCCCACCATTTCTCCAGCAGATTACCTTTCATCAGGGCCTCTAAGGTATTACCAGATTGATAGATCACCCGGAAGCAGAGACCATCCTTACCAGGGAGTTTCTTGGCCCGATTCTTCTCGGCTTCCCAGAGATTTTCCAAAACGGTGGGCAAAGGGATCCCTTTGTTGGCGATCACAATACCCATGCTCATAGTGGCTTCTTCGCCCATGGTGAAAAGCGGACGATTGGGTAGCCCCTTGAGATTTTTGTCCTGGCGCGGATGCCAGAATCCTCCCTTAGATTCAAACTCCCCTTTGGGATCCTCTTTCCCGCACCAAGCCGCACGCAGAGAGAGGAGATATTCGGGCAGATCTTCTAAGGGCAACAGGGCCATGACATCATCCCCGCCACTGTAAACCACCCGACCACAGAAGCGTTTTTCGGTGAGA
>CAZCVM010000417.1:0-2963 GCA_964501965.1 uncultured Leptospiraceae bacterium
ACCACGCTTTTGCATTGCAGTATTGTTTTTTCATTGAATTTGCAAGTTAGGCACCAGTCGGCGATAAATTTAATGAATACAATTTTACCCTGAGCGGATGCTTTGGCTACATTTTGTTCATTGTATGGATTCCATATTATTTGGCCAGATTGGATCGCGCTTTTTTGTTTAGTGGAACGCTGGGCCACTACAATGGGCAAAGCATAAAGGCTTAGCAGTATGGTTGTAACAGTAAATACTGACCATACCGACCAGAACTTTGTTTTTCCTGTGCCCAGTGGAGCCAAACGGCCCGCTACCCAGACTAAAAATGCGACAGTCAGTAGATAGTAGAGAAAATACGCCGTGCCGTCTACGCCGACACTATTGCTTACCACGCTAATGATCCAGGCCAATGTGGCAAAAAGTAAAAACCCCATGAACTGTTTGAAGTTTTCCATCCATGCGCCCGGCTTGGGTATAAATTGAATCCAATTGGGTTTTAGGGCCAAAAGGAAATAGGGCGATGCCATGCCCAGGCCGGCCATGATAAACATGAAAACAATGACCGCATTGCTCTGCGAAAAAGCGAAACCCATCGCACTGCCCAAAAAAGGAGCACTGCACGGAGTAGCCAATACGGTGGCCAAAACTCCTTGAAAGAAACTGCCCCAAAAACCTTGTTTGCCGGCCAGCTCGCCTATCTTTCCGGTTTGAGGCACATTGAAACTGTAGACATTAAAAAATGACAATGAGAAAACCAATACCACCAATCCGAGTACCAGCATAAAATACGGATTTTGGAATTGAAAGCCCCAGCCGATGCTTCCGCCCACAGCTTTCAGCGCGAGAACAGCCAGTGCTAAAGCCAGAAAAGTCGCGACCACACCCACTACAAAGAAAATGCTTGCTTTGGCAATTTCCCTTTGTTCGCCGCCTGCTTGTTTGACCAGAGAAAAAATTTTGATCGACAGTACCGGCAGGACACAGGGCATGATATTTAAGATCAAGCCGCCCAGAAAGGCAAACACTGCCATTAGAAGAAGATGCGTTAATTGCAAAGCTCCGGCTTTCTGCGGCATAGACCAATCTGTAGCATCCTTTTCTTTGACCACAGGAGTGAGGTTGGTGTATATTTTCTGATTTGCAATGGATTGATAAGGTATGGCAACGCGGACTCCCCGCGTGTCATAGTCAGGACAAACAATTTCCGCAAATAGCTGTTGTTTTTGAAAGTTTGGCGGAGGCGTGGCAGCAAAGCTGGCTTTGATTTGCAAACTATTTTTGGTCTTATTTTGCAAGGCGATTCTGCCAATGCCCAGTTGCCAGCCGCCATTGGTCGGACTGGTTTGGAAAGGCGGCGTTTTAATATATGGCAAGACCCGGCATCTGGTAAAAGCTTTGCTGTCTTTTATTTCCGGCAAAATAGGCAATGCTAAACCTAGGACAACATGGTTATTTTGTCCTGGCTGGACTTTTTTTTGCCAGCCTTTATGAGTGACATACAATGGCAGCTTTTTGCTGGACGCATGGTCCTGAGGCATTCGTTTTTGCCACTGTTCTATTAGTGAGTTTTGCTGGGAAGTTTTGCTGGTTGCTTCAATAGGCACAGTGATAGAAACAGTCTGGCTTTGGGGCATACAAAGCTCGCGGCATTCGAGCCATTTGACCTCTGCCTGGAAAGTCAGCTTTTGCCCCACTTTGGCTTGAGGTGAAATTTGTACCGGCAAAATCAGCATAGTGCTTTTATGATATACATAAGAAATCATTTTTGCTTTGTCACGGTAAACTTCCGGTGTAGGCCACAGAACTTTGTCAGCCGAACCGTTTTGGATGCGGACATTATAAAATTGAATCGGCATGCCAACTTCGCCGCCGTTTCGCCAGTAAATATGCCAATCGTCTGATATGGTAAAATGCGCGGCAAGATGGATTTTTTGCCCGGGTATGGCTGCTGCTACATCACTGATCATTTTAGCTTTTGAGTGCGACCCGTCAGCGGACGCGATATTGGTAGGCAAGAATGCAATGGATACAATACAGTAGACAATACTGAATGCAATGCCTTGCCATAGGAATCTTGCAAACGACTTGGCAAAAAATCTAGCAAAATACCTTGAGAGAAAACTTGAGAAAAAATTGTTGTGCCAGGCGATTTCTTTTCCAGCTATTTTTTTTCTTAGAATCATATTTTTTCTTTCATTTTGGTACATAATAATATGTTTGGTACATAATAAATTAATACATATATTTTTGAACCAAAATCTGGAATGAATCTTTATTATGCAACCAAAAACAAACAAAAAATCAAAGAAAAAAACAATCTTTCTGACAATTATGAGCTTATGCATTGTTTGGCTCTACTCGCAAACCCAGGGCTTTTCTCAAGCAAATCTTTCTTCTGACAGTTTGCCGGAAAGTTTGCAGCAAAACCAAAACAAAATCAATAAACATATTTCCCGTACTCATGGGAAACGGCCGCTGCGGGTGGGCTATTATCCGACTTATGTTACCAAAATTTATCCCATGGAAAAAGTTCATTTTGCGGCTTTTACCCATATTAATTTGGCTTTCGCGGATATTTACGCGGATGGCCGTTTGCGCGTGCCGCATATTTTCAAAAAAAATAATCAAATACGAAAATGGCAAATATTGACACAGGAGAATAATGTCAAACTCAATATTTCCGTAGGCGGGTGGGGCCAGGGCAGATACTTTGCTTCTGTAGCGGCGGATTCGGGCAAGCGGCAGCGTTTTGCTTTGTCCGCAGTCCAGTATCTGGTGGCGCATGGCTTGAATGGTTTGGATATTGATTGGGAGTTTCCAAAAAATGAGAAACAAAAAAAAGATTTTGTTTTATTGGCGCGGGCCATTCGTTTGGAAATGAACAAGTATCCTGATAAACAATTGGAATTGAGCGCGGCTTTGGCGGGAAGTCCGTATTTTCTAAAACATTATGATTTACCTGGGCTGTACCGGTATAT
>CAZCVM010000418.1:0-2955 GCA_964501965.1 uncultured Leptospiraceae bacterium
AATTTGACTATTTCGTCCAGGGACTAAATTGGCGCCGGAGTTTAGCCGTGGCAAGGTCAAATTTGGGTTTGCGGGGGCTTATTCTCCAGGTTCATGGAAAAAAGAGGCTTGAAAAGGATAAACGTTATAGCCAAAATGTAAAAACTTCTCTGTGAGCGCTTCTTTCCGCCTATTGGACTGGGTTTTTCTGGTTCTCTACTTTCTCCTGACGTTGGGTATTGGAGCCTATTTTTACAAGCGAACACGCAACGAGGAGGGTTACACGGCGGGCGGGCGTTCTCTTCCGGGTTGGGTTTGTGGCTTGTCGATCTTCGCCACGTTTCTCAGCAGCATCAGCTATCTTGCCCTACCGGGGAAAACTTTCGCTTCGGACTGGAATCCTTTTGTATTTTCACTGTCCATACCGATTGTAAGCTGGATAGCGGTCCGTTATTTTGTGCCCTACTATCGCAACAGCCGGGAGGTCTCGGCTTACGCTTTGCTGGAGCGCCGCTTCGGCCTTTGGGCGAGAGTTTACGCCAGTGTTTTTTATCTTCTTACTCAGGTTGCCCGCATTGGGGTGGTGCTCTATCTGATGGCTCTACCCATGCAGGTTATATTTGGTTGGGATAGTTACCTCATTCTGATTGTCACCGGCCTTTGCGTCACGCTGTATGCGTTTATTGGAGGCATCGCGGCCGTTATCTGGACAGATGCCATTCAGGCGATTGTGCTCATGCTGGGTGCCGCGCTATGCCTCGCCTTGATGCTCTTCGAACTGCCGGGGGGTGCTACGACGGTATTGGAGGTGGCGACGGCCAATGACAAGTTTTCCCTGGGGGACTTTGGGCCTTCTCTGGCGGTCCCAACCTTTTGGGTGGTGCTGCTCTATGGCATCGCCATCAATCTGCAGAACTTTGGCATCGACCAGAGTTATGTTCAGCGTTACATCGCTTCGAGTTCCGATAGCGAAGCCCGGCGAGGTCTCTGGGTTGGGGCTTTGCTCTATGTGCCGGTAAGTGCGCTTTTCTTTTTTATCGGAACCACTCTTTTCGTCCTCTATCAGGAGAATCCAAAAGGAGCTGAGGAAAGCGCGCTGGCCCATGACTTAGCGGGCGTCAAGCAAATCGTCGCCCGGCAACAGCTATTGCAACAGGGAGATAAGGAGGTGGAACCCGGCTTCTCGACTCGTGAAGAGCAATTGGCGAAAACGCTGGGCCCAGAAGAGATTGGCGATCGCGTATTTCCCCATTTCATTGCCACCTACTTACCGCCCGGGATCAAGGGGCTCTTGATCGCTGCAATATTCGCTGCCGCGATGAGCACGGTATCTACGAGCCTGAACTCGTCCGCCACTTTATTGATGAGTGATTTTTATCGTCGTTTTATTCGACCCAGCGCCGGAAGCCGCTCGACCATGCTGGTGCTCTACGGAGGAACTGTTCTCTGGGGCATTCTCGGCACGGGGCTCGCTTTGCTCCTGGTCCGGCTGACGGAGAGCGCGCTCGACATTTGGTGGACCCTTTCGGGAGTGCTGGGGGGCGGGATGAGCGGATTGTTCCTGCTGGGAATGATCAGCCGTAAGGCAGGAAAAACAGCGGGAATCACCGGGGTGTGCTTTGGTTTGGCGCTGATTTTCTGGCTTTCCGTTCCGAAACTTATGGAGGTTTTCCTTTCCCTTCCTGAAAATCATGCTTGGCATCAGTGGGCGATTACCTGGGAGGGGGCCACCGACAGTTGGGCCCGGTTTTTCCATGCTTATATGATACCGGTGCTGGGAACGTTGGCGATTCTTCTTGTGGGAATGGCGGTAAGCGCCATCCAGAATCGGCGGAATTCAGACTCAGGAACTCCGGATTCGGCAGAAGACCCCGTATAACCTATTCTTCAAATGACCATTCAAGGAATAATAACTCCACTGGTGACCCCCTTATCGGATCGGGACACTCTGGATTGCGATGGCCTTGAGCATTTGCTGAACCATGTATTGGACGGGGGAGTAAACGGAGTTTTCATTCTGGGGACGACCGGAGAGGCCCCGAGCCTGAGCTATCGACTGCGGCGGGAAGTGGTGGAGCGAACTTGTTCCATGGTCGGTGGACGAGTGCCCGTGTTGGTGGGAATAACGGATACTTCTGCGGTCGAGTCCCTTCGGCTCGCCGGGCATGTTTCCGATTGCGGCGCGCACGCGCTGGTAACAGGAATGCCTTATTATTATCCGACCAACCAATCTGAGGTCCTTCAATACATTCGCAAAATTGTTCCCCAACTGCCCCTTCCCGTCTTCCTCTACAACATGCCGGCCATGACCAAGTCCGCGCTTGAGATCGCCACTTTGCGGAAGCTTGTAGATTTGGAAAATATCTGCGGTTTGAAAGATAGCAGCGGGGATCTCTCCTATTTTCAGAAATTGTTGGATTGGAAGCAGCTTCGAGCGGATTGGAAAGTCTTTTCGGGGACCGAGAGTCAGTTGATCGCATCGGTAAAATCGGGCGGCGACGGTGGTGTTTGCGGGGGTGCCAACTTGTTCCCGCGGCTTTTCCTCGAGGCGTGGCAAGCCTCCTCTGTTGGGGATTTCCACCGCGCCGGGGAACTGCAGGAAAAGATTGAAGTGCTTCAGGGAATCTATTGCGTTGAAGATTCCGGGTTGCGCCATGTGAAAGCCACAAAATGCGCTTTGTCCCTTAACGGAATTTGCAATGATTTGATGGCATTTCCCTCCACCGGTTTGAATCCCGAAGAGCGGGCGCGATTAATGCGAGTTTTAGACTCCATGAGCCAATCCGGCGCCATCGATTAAAAAGAGATTCGAGGAGGGATTCCGGAGGGATTGGTGAATATCCATGACCGGGTGGCAACCGGAATTCGCCCCTTCACCCGCATCGCTCACAAGCTTCCTGCTGCATGCGCGGATGCCGGCACTGGAACGGCTTCAGCTTGTGACCCGACTTTGCAGGGTGTCAACCCGGCTGTACC
>CAZCVM010000419.1:0-2950 GCA_964501965.1 uncultured Leptospiraceae bacterium
GTGGTTTATGGCATATCGGTAGGTTTGATATCCGATGGTTTTGATTATGACGAGCTGAAGGAATATGCGGATGAACTCAGGGACGACCTCATTGCTTTGGATGATGCTGCTAAGGTAATTATTGGTGGCACGGTGGGTGAAAACATATATGTAAAGTACAATGAAGCTACCTTAGTGAGTTTTGGTTTAAGCTCCAATCAACTACAGAATATCATTTCAAGCAGTAATATTATTATTCCTTCAGGCGAGGTGAACCTCGGGGAAGAACGACTAATCTTAGAATCCACTGGAAATTTTGAATCAGTAGATGCCATTAAAAACTTGTTAATTCCAGTTGGAAATGATGGGGAAACCATCCCGCTTGGTGACATAACAAGCATTCAAAGAGACTATGTTTCTCCTGTAAAATCAATTGTTAGAATTAATGGAAAGCAGGCTCTAGCCCTGTACGTCTCTTTGAAAAAGAATGCCAACATTATCGACCTCGGAAAAGCAACCGATATACTGATAGAAGAATACAACAAAAACCGGCTTCCATTGGGAGTCGAAGCCCTACGTATCGCCTCCCAAGACACCTATGTGGATGGAAAAATAGATGTATTTGTTGGCAATCTGATTCAAAGTATCGTCATTGTTCTGATTGTCATCTTGCTGGTTTTAGGTTGGCGTGCTGGGGTCATTATTGCGAGTATGGTTCCAGGCACCATGATTCTCTCTTTATGGCTGATGGGCGTATTTGATATAGGATTGAATCAAGTAACAATCGCTTCTCTGATTATGGCGCTCGGCTTGCTGGTAGATAATGGCATTGTTATGGTGGAATCCCTACTAGAAAAACTGCAACAAGGACAACAAAAATTTGAAGCCGCTGTCAACTCCGCCAAAGAGTTTATGACTCCATTACTTATTTCTTCACTCACCACTAGTGCTGCCTTTCTATCCTTTTATTTGGCAGACGGTACCATGGGAGAAATTATGGGCAACATCTTTTTAGTAATAACCATAGCCCTATTATCTTCTTGGCTTTTTGCTTTCACTATCGTTCCACTGATTGGAACTTCTTTGCTAAAGGTGAAAACAGATCATGAACATACCACCATTTTTGATCGCTTCAGAGGGTATTATAATCGATTATTAAATATAAGTCTTAGTCGGCCGTATTTTACACTTTTTGTGATTGTCATTCTATTTGTCGTTTCGCTGATTGGATTCACGCAAGTAAAAAGCATTTTTATGCCACCAAGTGATCGTAATTTGGTGATTGTAGATGTAAACTTTCCACTAGGTACCCACATTCAAGTTACTGATTCTGACATAGCTCTAATCGAAAGTTTCATCAAAGAAAATCTTTTGGTATCAGAGGAGAACAAAGAGGGTATTATTAATTGGTCGTCCTACATTGGAGAAGGGCCAGAATCCTACGACCTTGGTTATTTTGCAGCAGAACCTAACGCCTCTTACGCGCATATGCTACTAAATACTACCTCCGATCAGGCCAATGATCTGGTCATCAATAAACTGAGAGCTTTTACTAGCTCAACTATCTTTGATGCCGATATAAAAATAAGCAGGTTAGTGGGGGCTGGTGGCGCAGAAGCTCCTATCGAAATTAGGCTTTCAGGAACAGATCCCGATGAATTGTTCCGGATGGCAGATCGGATAAAAACAAAACTTTTTGAAACAGCTGGTACCATAAATGTTACTGATGACTGGGGAGCACGTACTAAAAAAGTGTTGGTGGATATTAACGATACCCGACTTGCTCAATCAGGACTGACCAATCAAGATGTGGCCATTTCTCTATTAACTTCTCTATCCGGTTTTGATGTAGGAGATTTTAGGGAAGGTGACGAAACCATCCCCATCGTGTTGCGCGAAGAAAACAGTGAAGCAATTAGCTATACAGATATTGAAAACCTTACTGTTTTCTCACAAATAAAAGGGACAAGCAATCCACTTGCACAAGTGGCCGATATTGAAGTGCCTTGGCAGTATTCCAAATTTTTGAGAAGAAACTTAAAGCATAGTATATCGATTCAGGCTGGCGTTAAAGAAGGCTACCTATCCAGTGAAATCATGGAAATCATTCGGCCCTTTATGGTGGAGGAAAAAGAAAATTGGAAATATGGCTACTCTTATGAATTTGGCGGGGATGCCGAAGGAAGCAATAATGCGATGGGAGCAGTGGCGCAAAATTTACCGCTCTCGTTCTTTATCATTATTTTGTTATTGGTGGTACAATTCAACTCTTTCCGGAAGGCATCCATTATTCTGATGACTATTCCACTTGCCATGATTGGGGTAACCTTTGGGTTATTAAGTGCAGGCTCGGTTTTCAGCTTCACGGCCTTTTTGGGGATTATATCCTTAGCAGGTATTATCATCAATGATGCGATTGTGCTGGTAGATAAAATTGGTACTGAATTAGCAGAAGGTAAGCCTTTGATAGGCAGCATTAAGAAATCAGCTAATGATCGTTTTAGTCCGATACTGCTCACAACGCTTACCACATCCTGCGGAATGGTGCCCTTATGGACTGGTGGTGGGGAATTATGGTCACCTATGGCCATCACCATGATATTCGGTTTGCTGTTCGCAACCGTCATACTACTGATTTTTGTTCCTGTAATTTTCAAGCTGCTGTTTATGAACAAACAATTTACATGAAACATAATCTTCAGTTAACCTATTAAATCATAATCTCAACCCATATCGTAACGATATTTTAAACCCATCGAATGGCGACTTTCCGAAAACCTTCTGAATGTTTGATTTTCATGTTCATGGCCATCGGCCTACATAGCGCTGCATATGGGCAATTAGAGCTTGCTGGTTTTAGTTACAGCCATTTTCCAAGTACAGGAATTGAAGATGGCCCCTTAAATCAGGAAGTTGAATTAAGCGAATACAATTTCTTTCTGAACCTTCCGAAGAAATTGAAAAATGATAA
>CAZCVM010000420.1:0-2950 GCA_964501965.1 uncultured Leptospiraceae bacterium
TTTTTGCAATAATGGGATTGCTTCCGTTAATGCCGCATTTGATTCTTTTGTGGAAATTTGTGCTAAATTTTCCTCGACCAGCGATGCCATTATATGAGCAGTATCATTTATGGATTCTTCTAGAGCTTCTAAGTATCGTGGACGAATATCATTTATAAAAAAATCCAATAAGAAATAGAATGCCAATCCAATAATGATTAAGAAACTCAGTATCAGTCGAAACCGGATTCTCATAGATTATTTCCTAGGGAACAAAGAAATATTTTTTTCATTTTCAGTGCTGATGTATTTTACTTCAGTGGATTCATCGATGCTATAGCCGATACCTCGATGCGTGATAATAGGGTTTTGTTCAGAATCTATGATTTTCAATTTTTGACGAATTGTTTTTATGTGGGTGTCTACGGTTCGGTCAAAACTTTCGCTGGAATCATCCCAGACTTTATCCATGATTTTTTCTCGATCAAATATCCAGCCGGGATGCTTGAGGAGCAGTTGCAAAATCAAGAATTCATAACGACTCAGAGGCAATTTCTGATCCATAAAATGCACTACAAATTTATTTTCATTGATAACAAATAATGGTTTTTTTAAGGTAGGCTGTTTGTGGATATCTGTATGCGCATTTTCTAAAGGATTTGCCAGAGCTTCCCAATTTTCTTTTTTTGCCATCCGGCGCAAGTTTGCTTTTATTCTGGCCATGAGCTCCCTGGGGCTAAACGGTTTTGTCACATAATCATCTGCACCCAGTTCCAGTCCAAGAATTCTATCGATTTCTTCCGACCGTGCTGATAGAAAAATGACTGGCATGTCAAATTTTTTTCTCAGTTGCCGAAGTAAATCAAAACCATTGATATCCGGCAATCCAATATCCAACACAACAATATCCACATTGTGTGATTGAACAAAAACCATAGCTTCCTTGCCGGTCATAACCCAATGCGCATTCAAGCCTTCTTGTTTTAGAGAAAAAATAATGGAATCTGCGATTCCTTTTTCATCTTCAATGATTAAGACTAAATGATCCATGGGCATGTAAAAAAATCAGTTTTTTTAGATTTATTGATAGGTGATTAATAACTGCAATCAATGCTCCAAAAGCCAATTTTTAAGATTTGTCAAAACTTCTTTTCTGCGTTCTGGCAATTCATTCATAGTTTCATGGTATAGGTCAGGGTATACTTGGAGATTTTTGTCTTTGGACAAAGTATTTTCATAAAAATCCTTGGCCCCTTCATGATTTACAATACTATCTGCGTCACCTGTAAATATGAAACATGGGATATTGAGCACTCGAGCTTTTTTTATCAAAGCCTTTCCCAATAGAAAAAGATTTTTACCCATTTGAAAAGATATCTTGCCATGAACCAATGGGTCTTTTGCGTAGGCTGCCACCACATCTTGATCATGGCTAAGCAGTTGGATATCCAAATTGGCATCTATTGTGGTAGCTGGCGCGATTCCCGCTAAAATATATGCCATAATTTTTTTAACTTGTTGTGAAAAATTCATGTGCACTCGAAAAGCCGGCGAAGACAATATGAGAGCTTCCAGGCCTTTTTGGTTTTCAAATTGTAAAGCATATTGCGACGCAATGACTCCTCCGAGCGAATGCCCTAACAGATAAACTTTATCTACTTGTTGCTCTCGTTTGGCTATTTGTATCAAATCAGTTAAATCGTCGATATAATATTGAAATTGTTCTACATGGCCTCGTTTTCCTTCAGACCGTCCATGCCCGCGAGCGTCCAAAGCGTAGACAGTGGTATTGCTGCCTTGCAATGTTTCCAAAAGAAAATGATACCGGTCGCTATGTTCACCAAAACCATGCTGTATGACCAGCAATCGTCCTATTTGGTTTTTGCTTTTTCCCCGACGATCAAATTCTTTCAATTTCTTTGCGTCCCGAATAAGCATACGGGATTTACCTTCCGGCAGCCAGCGCTGAAAGAATATGCGCGTGTTGTCACGGGTTGAATGATAAAAGCCTTGTTCATTGATATATGCTTCTTTTTGAGGTTTAAGACCATTGGATTTATTTTTGTTATTTTCTTTGCTGGTGCTTTTGCGCATAATGAATGCCTCTGTGTTATTTTGGTAAACTATTTATGATTTGGCTTTTTTTGTCAATTGCAAAAGAGTTATTTCAGGAGGGCAATTGATTCTCAATGGAAACCAGTGACCCAGGCCGCTATTGACATATAAATAAGATTTTTTATTGCTGATTTTGTCATATAGCCCCCTATTGTATGGAAAAAAATTTCCTACTGGCGATAAATAACCCAAATCAATTTGTCCGCCATGCGTATGTCCGGCCAATGTCAGATCAATTCCTTGATGAGCAAATAGCGGAAAATCAGAGGGATGATGATTGAGTAGTATTTGGATAGGCTTTTTTCTGGATTGCTTTTGATTTTTGCCCATCAGTTTTCGCTGGCTCTGTTGAGCCTGATAAAGGTGTTGAATTGTTTGTTTCGAACGGTTTTGGGGACGCGGCATCATTCGTTTCGGATAATCCAAGCCCCAAAGATGAAAATATTTTTCCTTATTATTATTTTTGTATGAAAGAGGTATGCATTCATTGCGCAGCATTCGTACACCTGCCAATTCCATCCCTTTCGCAAATTGTTCGCCATTGTCAATTAAGTCATGATTGCCTAAAATACCATACATTCCCATTGGAAATTGATCCGCAATGGCGCGAAAAAATTTTTGCGTCAACGGCAGATAGTAATTGTTGTTGTCAATAATGTCTCCAGTAACAGTCAATATATCCGCGTCCAGAGTTTTTATCACTCGGATCATATCAGCAAGGTAGTTCTCATTGATTAAATGACCAATATGTATGTCCGATAGCTGCATAATGCGTAGGCCCACTGGATCTGTATCGTTTGTACAAACTGGAATGGATATTTGCGTTGTCAAGCTTTCCATGTTTTGGGTTGCCAAA
>CAZCVM010000421.1:0-2930 GCA_964501965.1 uncultured Leptospiraceae bacterium
GGCTGGCGGAAAGATCAGAACTCTCCACGGCCACGATCCACCATTGCCTGCATCAATGTCGTGTAGATAAAAGCACCCTCAAGACCCTATTCAAGGTTCTGGATCTAACCCTGCATGAAGAGGATTACCAGGCGGAGGAGGTGGTGAACTTCCAGGAGGATTGGGGAGAAGCCCCCTCTGGAGAGAGTTTTTATGGACGAGAGCAGGAACTCATCATTCTTCAGCAGTGGGTTGTAGAGGATCGCTGCCGTCTGGTGGGGATCCTGGGTTATGGAGGAATGGGTAAGACTTCTCTGGCCGTGCAGGCTGCCTACCGTCTGCAGTCTGACTTTGATCTGCTCATCTGGCGATCACTCAGATCCGTGGTGCCCCTGGATGTGCTTCTGGCTGATGTGGTTGCCGTGATCCAGGGCAGACCCTGCCGTCAGCGACCAAACCTGACTGAATTTGTTCATCTGCTGCAATCCAGGCGGGTTCTTCTTCTCCTGGATAATCTGGAGTCGATTCTCCAACCAGGTGAGGTGGCGGGGATCTATCGCTTTGGGTATGAGGACTATGGGGAACTGTTCACGGTGCTCTCCACCATCTCCCATAACAGTTGTGTGATCCTCACCAGTCGGGAGAAACCCCAGGAAATGGGGCAGTACGAGGGGGTGGAGTTTCCCATTCGCTCAATGCGGCTAGGGGGTCTGGATCTGGACTCTGCGGGCAAAATCTTTGCGGAGAAAGGGATCTCTGGCTCTGAGGACGATAGACGGATCCTGGTGGATGCCTATGATGGTAATCCTCTGGCTCTGAAACTGGCTTCCACCACAATCCTTGAGCTGTTTGAGGGAAGGATCGGGCAGTTCCTGGTGATAGGCAGTCGTCTGCTGGCAGGGTTGCGGAGTCTATTGGAGGAACAGTTTGAGCGGCTCACTGCAAGGGAAGTGGAGGTGATGTACTGGCTGGCGATCCATCAAGAGCCAGTGGGAGTGGAGGCATTAGCAGGGGGGTTTCAACCTCCGATCTCCAGGTTTGAACTTTACTCCATGCTGGATTCGCTGGTTTCTCGGTCCTTGATTGAGTCTCGACTTTCCCCAGATCCGCTTTTTACTCAACATGCAGTGGTCATGGAATTCTGCGCGGATCGCCTCTTGATGTGCTGGGAGGAGGAGTTGATCACCCGACGGATCCACTACTGGCGCAGCCATGCCGTCTGCTATGGGAATTCCCCAGAGTATATTCGTCTGGCTCAGGAAAAGTTGCTCCTGCTTCCCTTGGCCTACAAAGTCCAGGGTCAGATCCAGATTGCTGACTGTCAGACCATCTTGAGGGATGAGTCTGAGGATTATGGATATACCGCAGCCAATCTTCTGCAGCTGGCCTTAAAGCTGGGCTTTGATCTGAAAGCCCTCCCCTTTTTTGGGAAATACCTGCTCTCGGTAGATCTGCAAACGGTCAATCTCGCGGGAATGGATCTGACTGGGGCGGTTTTGGAGTCCTGCCACTTTGCCCAGCCGTTCAATGAAATCTTCTCCCTGGACTGGCATCCTTCTCTTCCTCTTATTGCAGCTGGAACAGGTGAAGGGGAGATTCTGGTGTGGGACTATGCCCAGAAGCAGAGCCAGCTCCTCATCCCCCACCACCTCGATGGGGTCTATTTGGTTCGCTTTTCTCCTGATGGATCTCAGCTGGTTTCGGCGAGTACGGATCGGAAGGTCAGGATCTGGTCCTTGCCGGATGGGGGACTCCTGCAGACGCTACCGGATCATCAAGAGGCGGTACGAGGAGTTTGCTTTGCAGGGAATCAACGCCTGGTGACTGCTGGGTTTGATGGGATCATTCGGGTTTGGGATTTGGGTTCTGGGAAGCTGGAAAGGGAGCTTCATGGGGGATGCGGTCGGATTTATAGTCTGGCGCTGAATCGAGATGGACACCTGGCCTGTGGAGGGGAAGGAGGGCTTCAACTCTGGGATCTGGAGTCTGGAGATCTGCTCTGGGCTGAGGAAGATGGCTGGGTGCTGGAGGTCGCTTTTTCCAGTGACCAGTTGCTTTTAGCCGCTGCGTATGAGAGTGGGCAGGTGCGGATCCGGTTGGTTCGTGATGGGAAACAGGTGGAGGAACTGGATCATGGTAGCCCCGTCTTTTCGCTGAGCTTTAGTCCCAATGGTCGCTATTTGGCAACGGCTTGCATGGATCATGCGGTGGGTGTCTGGCAGCTGCGATTTGGCAAGTCGGTTCGTTGGCTCAGCCATGAGGATTGGGTCAGAGATTGCTGTTTCAGTCCGGATTCTCAGTTGCTGGTGACGGGGGGCGATGACCGCGTGATTCGGATCTGGGATGTTAACAGTGGTCTGCTTCTGCAAACCCTGCGGGGGTACACCAATGGCGTCATGGCCATTGCCGTGCGAGGGCAGGAGTTAATTACTGGTAGCAATGACCGTGGCCTGCGTTTTTGGGATCTGAAGACTGGGTGCTTGCAGTCTCAAAACCTGAAGGAGCCTCTACTCGGATCCACGCTGGCGGTGTCTGATAGCCACATAGCGGCCAACTGTTTGTCTCCTGATATTTTCCTCTGGGATCTTGAGGGGGAGGTGACCCAGCTGTGTGGTCGGCATCAAATGGTGTGGTCATTGCAGTTCAGTCCCAATGGATCCCTCCTGGCTTCTGGATCTGTGGATGGCTACATTTGTCTATGGGATGTGAAGCAAGCCGAATGCCTTCATCAGGATCAACGGCACTCAGGTTGGATCTGGTCATTGGTCTTTGATGCCTCGGGTCGTTACCTCTTCAGCGGAGGGGACGATGGCTGGATCCGCATTTGGGATCTTGAGCAGAGAAATATTCTGAGGGAGTGGGATCAGCATCAGCGTGTTCATCGCCTGGCCCTCAGAGGATGTTTGGAAACTCAACAAATAGGCACCTCGATTAATCCTCATTTTTCACCT
>CAZCVM010000422.1:0-2917 GCA_964501965.1 uncultured Leptospiraceae bacterium
TGCGGCTTTTGCAGCAGCTTTGGCATCTTTCAATTCTGCTTTGAATTCTTTGAGCTGTGCCTGGGCAGCTGCTGATTCACTTTTAAATTTGTCAATTTTTAGCTGTGTTCGGCTGATAGCTTGTTCGAGTTGTTTTACAGATTTTGCCATTCATTTACTCCTTTGTGTAAAATAAAAATTTAATTAAGTTCAATGGGCAAACTATTTATCTGTCTATTCAATGTCAATAAGAATGTTTTTAAAAATCTTTGAATTTTTAAATTTTAGAAAACTTTTTTGTATAGATATTTTTTTCCTGTTGCGTTATTGGCGTTATTGTCCAAATTGTTACCGTTTTTAGCAAAAAAGGGATGAAAATTGAAATGGTACTATTTGCAAAAAAATTGAACCTTATTCAAAGAAGAATGCTGCGTATTTGGCGCGAAAATGTTTATATTTTTTTGATCGCTTTTTGCGTTGTTGGAGTGGCCTACCTGGTTGATTTGATTCAATTGGATTTGCAATGGATGGCAACGGCTGTATTTTGGGTATTTTTTTGGATTGCAGTGATTTATTTGCTGATGATATCGCCTCATAACAAAGAAAGCAAAAAAGGGGACAAGCATTTTTTTCGCAAAATGATGATGGGCTTGTACTGGGCAGAGATGGTAGGCTTTGTCTCATTTTTTTATCTTGCGTTGCATTATTATCGTCCGTTGGCATTTTTGATTGTTTTGCCATTGGGGATGCGGGCGGCAGAATATTATTCCGCGAAAGATCATTTGTGGGCCTATGCTATTTTGCTGCTGACTCTAGTCTTATTCCGATTATCTTTTCAAGGACATAGTATGACCAGCCGTGATTTTTTATATGAAGGATTTGCGTTGGTTCTTTTCGCGATACTGACAGCATTTATGGTTTACAATGTCAAAAGACTGGAACGTATGCGCCAAAAACGGGAAGAGTTGTTTCGTGTTTCTTCGCGGCGTTCTTCAGAGCTACGGCGGGCAAATCATTTATTGGCAGAAGCGTATGACAAACTTGCTTATCACCACGCGGACACCGGCAAATTGAATGAAATGCTTAGCCAGGCGTATGATGAGCTCTCTCAGCGCAATGCCATTATGGAACGTGATTTGGAATTGGCCGCGCATATTCAAAAAAGATTGATCACGGAAAAAATGCCGGTCATGGAAACCATTCACCTGGAGGCGCGGTTTTTGCCTTTTGACAAAGTGGGCGGAGACTTATATTTTGTCGAACGCAAAGGAAATTTTTTGTGGGTTTTTATGACCGATGTTTCCGGTCACGGAATGCCTGCGGCTCTAGTGGCTGCGATGTGTCACGGAAGTTTGAATCATTTTTTGCATGAACGGGAAGAAAGTCCAGCCAATGTCTTGCAAAAGATGAATGATGATTTAGCACCGTATCTGTCTGGTTTTTATTTTACTGGATTTTTAGCACGCATTCCGATTTATGAGAACACGATAAAAATATGTGTTGCCGGTCATCCATATCCATTGTTGATACAACGAGGCCGAAATTCAGAGAGCATATCTTGCCCCAATCCCATTTTGGGTATTTTCCCGGATTTGGATATTCAGGAATTGGAGAAAACTTTTGATAAGGGAGACCGTTTATTTGTTTTTACAGATGGGATTTATGAATCAAAGAATTTATCTGGTGAAATATTGGGCTATAAACCTTTAGCGCATTTTTTATCCCGGGATCCGGAAAAATCTATCGCAGATATTGCAGATGATGCTTTGCGTTTTGCCAACTCTTTTGCGGAAGGATGCAAACGGGAAGATGATTTGACATTTTTGGCTATGGAACGTTTGTAATCGTAATCATTGTTGTTGCAGCAATCAAAGTATGATTGAGCTATTATGAATTTTTAGTGTCTATTGTTCTAGATCATGCAATAAAAAAGAAAAAAAATGAGAAGAAAAAGAAAAATTGAGAAAATAAAAAAAATCTACAAAACAGAAATGATCACCATTTGTGGCATAGTTTTTCAATGGAAAAGCCATATAGAAAAAAGAATGGATGCCAGAATAAGCATTCGCGGGAAAAACATTAATATTCGTTTCCCAATAACGATGACAGAAAAGCAACGTGATATAGAATTGAAAAAATTGCTTCTCTGGGCAGAGGACAAAATTGGCCAGAACAAAGATTTTTTTCAACCAGCTACAGGGACTGGCCGTTATAAAGACGGAGATATCCTGATTTTGAACAAAGAATCTATTTTACTGCGCATTATCAGGGTCAACCTTGAGAATAGCCACGCCTGCATGGAGAAAATAACGGATTGCAAACAAATCAAAAATTTTAATAATAGAAAAAAAATAATAAATATTGATAGTATTTACAATACGGATACTACTTCTGAAAATGTGAAAAATAATAGTATCAATAGGCAGATACTCATCCGTTTGGCTAAGGACCAAACAGCAGCCGAAGAACAACGCGCCATCTCTCATTTGATCTCTCGAGTAATCGCCAAATATCGGTTGCCGTATTTGCAAAAGAAAATCGAAGATATAAACAATAAATATTTTCAAAAAAAAATAGGTAAAATTTCATTCAAAAACAATAAGACCAACTGGGGCAGCTGTTCCAGTATAGGCAATATCAATATCAGCACCCGGTTACTTTTCGCGCCGGAAGAAGTACTCGAATATGTGTGCATCCATGAGTTGGCGCATCTGATAGAGCCCAATCATAGCAAAAAATTTTGGTCATTGGTTGCCAATATAATGCCCGATTATAAAGACAAAGAACTCTGGCTCAAAAAAAACGCACATAAATACATTTTTTGATAAATAGACCGCTTTTCGTAATTCCTTAGCTCGCTGTTTGAGCGCAGGGTTGTATGGGAAGAACCACCCCGTCAGGCTTCGCCTGCCACCCCTCCATGGGAGGGGAATTTTTC